>NZ_JBFTSF010000018.1:0-43259 GCF_056399905.1 Cupriavidus sp. 01L46 | reverse complement strand
CATCGACTGCTCTCGTCATATCAACGACCAAAGTCTAGCAGCTATCCACGCTTAACCTGAACAGCGCCATTGCACGGGATAGGGGCCACTCTTCAATTGGCATCCGTGGAGCACACCGATCTCGAATCCTCCCGACGATTTCGACGTCGCAGCGGAAAATTTGTCTCCAGAGGCAATAGTCCACTCCGTGTTCGCGCGTCGGCAGCCCGGGGTAGAGCACCAATGCGCCTTTACGGTGCTGGCGCAGCGATTCTGGATCTCGTAACGATAGTAGTACTTATCCTCAGGTCCTCGATGGACGCTCAAGCAGCCCGTTTGGGATGGAATGTTTGTGAACTCAGGCCCGGTGTTGCGGGGTTCCGCTCCAGGGGAGGGATTGGCACCTGACGCGACGGACGCATGTGCGCCATTCGAGCCATTCGCGCCATTCGCGCCATTCGCGCCTCGCGAACTTGCGGCGTAGGTGTTCTGACTCGTTGACGCCGTACCGGTGGTCGCGCCTCGTATCCCGGCAGCACCGATTGTGGCTGCGCGTGCGAGCGCGGCGGCATAGTCCACCGTCTTTCCCTGTGACATGGCTGCTTGCTCACGTTGTTCCGCTGCAAGGGCTGCATCTCCGTCTGTAGATTGCTTGGCGGCCTGCGCGGCGCCTAGTAGAGCCACGCGGGCTTCCAGTATTCGATTGCAATCGGGCAACGTTTTGCACTCCGCCTCGCTGATTCGGTCGTTGTAGCCGCCGGGTCTGCTGCGCCAATAACTAGTCAACTCGGCGGAAATGCCTTGGAAATAGTAGGGGTTGTGTTCAAGCTTGAAAGTGCCCTCTTTCGCGTCATACCAGGATTCCTGCTCCTGAACATTGCCATTGGAATCGAAGTAATGACTGCGAAGACGACCAACGCCAGATATCAATCCACCTGAGCATCCTCCGGACCATGAGGGCAGTTTCGGTGTCTGCTTGGCAGTGGGTGAGACGACCACAGCACAACCTTCGGCGGTTTGGACGGTCCCGGCCCGCGTTGGCGCGGGAAGGAGTCCCAGCACCAATACAGCCATGCTGAGCGAAAGCGCCGCAGAACTGCAACGAGATTCACCAATGAATTTCATCATTTCTCCTAGGGCTTCTGGACCCTTCTTCGAGGCCTAATAGGAAATAGGGGGCCGTGATTGTGCCGGTCCATCATTAAAAGTTGAGCAAGCCGCACCGAACGTACCAATAGGCTGTTCTCACGCAGTTCTACGGACCGTCGAATAAGCGTGACAAGGCCATTGTCGTGGACGGAATTGGACAGCATTCCGTGTCTGTCCCGCATCCCCCAAACAGGGGAGACGGCGATCGCGATATTCAATTGCCTTAATTTCATCCAGCAATTCTGGTTTCTGTGACAGCTCTTCGCTTGCCGAGGCCGAGGAGGCCGCTTTGAGTTTGCTCTGCAAGATCAATTTCAAACCGATGCCCCTGTAGTGGGCACAACCTAGGAGTAAGCGATGCGTGCATCTATTTCGAAGAGCACGGACAGGACTTCCTGTCGTGGACCGTGGACGACAACGGCACCGTAGTCGCCTGCGAACCGTTCCAACTGAGCATCTGGGGCGGTGCGCGCGTCCTCTACCCGCACCTGCTGCGCAAGCGGCCACCTCGTGGACTTTGTGCCGAAGTTCGGCGGCCCGGCCAAGACGCTCAACTATCCGGCCGAACTCAGGCGGTTCTACCGCGAGGACAGGAGCATGGCCAAACTGTGAGATGGCTGGCTCCGCATGGTTGTGGGTTCTGAGCACCCGCTTCCGATGCGCAAGGGAGTCGGTGTGTCGGTCTGTACGAGATCGCCGCAGGACCGGCTACCACCAACTAGGGACATTCGGGGCGTTCAAGAACGCCACCGCTAGGAAACTGGTTTCAATACCAAGACATATCTGAGCACCTATGGCATCACTGCGCGAACTTATAGAGCAGCATCCAGATCTATTGATGGGCCAGAAGAAGGAGACGGAAGCAGAGTTGCGGGCTGTTGAAACCGCGCTGGGGGTTCGTTTGCCGGAAGACGTGAGATGGCTGCTTCTGGCATGCGGGTACGGTCCTGTGCTTGCGATATCAAACATTCGGGAATCGACCACAGACACTCTCCGGTTCCGTGCTGCAGTCGGCATCGATCCTCGATACGTTGTGCTGAACGATATGGGGGATGCGGGCGTCGTGCTCCTTGACACGTCCAGTGAGTCTAGTCCCGTGATCTGGGCGGATTGGCGTGTCGCAGGGTGCCTGCAAAGCGTAGAAGCCCGCCCCGGGGATGCCGAGCTGTTTGAGAGCTTCGCAGCTTGGGTGCAGGACCGCGTCCTAGAGTTTCTCGAAGAGTGAGCGGCATTGTCTCCATGCGGCCAGGAGCGGTCGCTCGACCTCCTGACGCGGATCGTCGACAATCACGCAAGCGCGTGAATCCCGATCACCATTCTTATCGACCGAGGCAGGAGTTTCATGCACGAATTCCCGGCAAGGAGTCCCGAATCCGCGGACTATTACACGCTTTCGAAAGAGTTCTTCAAGGTCGTGCTATCCGAACTTGAGGTTATTCCAGATGCGGACGCTTGTGATGATTGAAACATATCGACTCAGGCTCATGTTCGAATGGGGCGGTGGTTGTATTTGGGCGGGGGACGACGCAACTCGTAGCACGTATGGAGTTGGTCCGATTGAGGACTTTCTGCCGCTAGCTGATGAGACACGTGGGAAGCTTGGGGAAATGACTGCTTGGCATGACCTATCGCTCAACTGGGAATACCCTCGAGATCCTGGGCCATGGGACGCGCACGAGTATGAGCGCTTTGAAGCGACTGCGATCGCGATGCGTGACCATCTTCAACGGGAACTGGGCGACCGCTTCGCTATCGTCTATGAGAGGTTGGGAGTTTATGAGAGACGCACCGAGAATCAGTAGCCCCGAGCACCCGGTCACCGGAACGCGAGCCTCCCCGCGAATGGCCGCTTCAGAGAACTGCAACTGTCCTTTGTGGGTCGGTTAGCGACCGCCCGAAGGAGCGCACACTGGATCTCCCTTCGATTGAAAGGAGATTGTCATGAAATCCGAGAACTTGACCACCGGTCATCGTATGCCCTGGAACAAGGGCAAACTTACCGGGCAGAAGCCCCCGTTGAAGCTTCGAGAGATCTGGGCGATTCGCACAAGGCTTCAGATGGCATCGAACATGCGTGAACTGGCAATGTTCAACCTCGCGATCGACAGCAAGCTGCGAAGAGCAGACATTTGCAACGATCCGTCTGCCAAAGGCCATCTGGTTCTGCTAGTGTGAAAGATACAGGCCAACAGTTCACCGCGAGGAGTCTCACTGCTGGAGACTCCAACCGTTGTTTAGTTTGGCGCGGTCATTCAGGAGCGTACAGACTGCTGACTCCGGCACCATCCACAGGCATGCCGCCTGCATGGAGTGGCATGGGCAATCCTTGCGCCCATCCCTCAGCCAATATCTGTACATCACGGACAGGATTGGATGCCTTGGCCCGCTCGTTGCGGATGCGACAGGTTTCTGGGTCAGTCGCAAATAGGGCGCGTGCAAAGATCCGTCCCTTTTCGGCCAGCTTGGTCGTCTTGGGACTGCGGATCTCTGTGAATTGCTGGAAGACTTCGTCCAAGCTACCGCCTGCGCCCTCCAGGCACCGAGCCAGATGCCATGCATCTTCCAGTGCCTGGCAGGCACCTTGCCCCGATGTCGGCAAATGCGCATGCGCTGCATCTCCAATCAGCAGCACATTTGCCCGACTCCATGCATGCAGTGGTTCCAGGTCATGCACCGCAATCAGCCGGATGGCACGCGCAGGCGTGGCCCGAATGATGCGGGCGACAGGCTCGGGCCATCCGGCGAACAGTTCCTCCATCTCCTTGCGCATTTTTGAGGTGGAGGTTTCCCCAGGCAATGGCCGCGCCTGCGCTGCTGCCCAGTAGAGCAAATCGCTCCGGATCGCCACGCATCCGAAGCGCTTGCCCGCCCCCCAGAAGTCCTGAATCGCGATGTCGTCGACCAGCGCACTTTGTCCCTGCGCCACGCCGATCCAGTTCACGAAGCCCTGGTAGATCGGCGTGTTGTCACCCGCAACAAATTTGCGCGCCACTGAATCCATACGGCCGTCGGCCCCGATGAGCAAGTCCGGGCGGATGCTCACGCCGTTCTCAAAATGGGCCACGGCCCTGCCATGGGCATCCAGATCAATGGCCGCCGCCCGGTGTCCGAACTCCACCGGGATGCCTGCCCGCGCCGCATGCTTCAGCAACACCTCCTGCAAGTCCCGGCGCAGCACCGTATGGGTCGGATACCCCATCATCCGATCCAGTAATGCAATGTCGACGCCTCCCAGAGCGTTGCCTGCGTCATCGTAGCGATGCGCTATCACAGGCCGGCCACCAACAGCCTCAATGTCTCGCAGCAATCCCAGTTCTTTCAGTACAAAGCCGGCATTGGGCCAGAGCGTCACGCCAGCTCCCATAGTTGCGGGCTCCGCCCGGCGCTCATAGACACGGGGACGGTACCCCTGCTTGTGCAAGGCTAGTGCCACGCTCAGCCCCGCAATGCCGCCGCCAAGTATTCCAATTTCCACGCTGAAGCTCTCCTTCTCAAGCTGTCCTGATGCACGGCCAAGAGTGACTCATCGGACAAGAAGGGCATCTTAGATTCCACCAACGCGGAGAGCTAGTGTGCAAAAATGGGTAGATTTCATACCTCAAACGGGATAATCAATGCGCGATGCACTCGATCTGAATACTGTCCGTGTCTACGCGGCAGTCGTCGATGAGCAGAGCTTCGCTGGCGCATCACGCCTGTTGGCCATGCCCTCGTCGAATGTCAGCCGCCACGTCGCAGCACTGGAGCGCAGACTCGGTGTACGCCTACTGGAGCGAAGTACCCGCCATCTGCGCATGACGGAAGCCGGCCGGCTGCTCTACGAGCGCGCAAAGCCCTTGCTCGACACCTTGCTCTCCACGGAGGAAGAGCTTGGCGTGGTAAAGCGCGAATTGCGCGGTCCTCTGAAGATGTGCATGCCTGGCGAAGCGCCAAGGCTGCTGGCTCCCATCCTCGCCGACTTCTGTAGCCTCCATCCCGGCATCGAGCTGGAATGCGATACCCGGATGACCGGACTGGAAGTGCTTCGAGAGGACGTCGACCTTTCTATCGTCTTCCATCGGGGTCATCAGGAGGACAGTGCCTTCATCACCCGCGAACTCGCCACACTGCCCAGCATCGTGGTCGCCGCTCCCTCCTTGCTTGCCAAGACTGGAATGCCACGCTACGTGCGTGAGCTGAAATCTCTGCCTTGCATCACCACCCTCAGTGCACTGAAGGGCCAGCCCTGGCAGTTTCAGGACGCTGCGGGCGAAATCGTCAAGGTGCCGGTCCGTAGCCGCTACCGCGTCAACAGCGGAGAACTGGCCGTGGCAGGCGCACGGCAAGGCATCGGTTTCGCGATTGTGGCGGCTTACCCATGTCAGGAAGATCTTGCCGCAGGCCGATTGCAAGAGGTGACACTGGACCTATGTCCTGCGCCGTTGCGATTGCTTGGTGCCTACAGCCACCGGCATTCCGTAACAGCGCGTGTGCGGGCATTGCTGGAATTAATTCAGATGAGGTTAGGCGAATTGGGCAACCTCGCGAGGTGAAATGCGCGATGCATCTGAATCGCCGAATGTCTGCAATGGGTCGGCAAGAGCCGACGCGCTCGCGACCGGCTGTGGTCCCTTCCGGCCAGTATGAGACGCTCGACCGCGTTACCAATATCGCCACCAACGAGAAAAGCCTATGAGCTCAGAATGAGGCCTGTATCGTGGCGACAACACAGGCCTGCTTGAAGAGATCACGAGACTAGGCCGCAGACTGCTGCGCTGCATGATCTCGCTGGATAACTCCCTCAATTTCGACCAGTTGACTTAGCTCGGCCATGAGCTTCGACGGGATAAAGACCATTGTGCCCCAGCCGGACAGACCGACAACGAGCCCGGTCCTGAGTAGCGCGCCTGCGACAGCGGCATAGTGCCCCTCATCTTGGAACTGCGACGGAATTAGTGCATGCCGTGTTCGCATGCTGACTTGGTTGGCAAATTCGTCATTGTCGGAGCCGAACCTTCATTGCGAACTTCCACAGCGAATCGTTCAAGGGTCCCGAGCAGAATGATCTCGTCTCGCCGCAGAGACGAGAGAAGATCAGCGTAGTAGAGAAACTCGTCGGAAACGATCGTGCTTCCCCGCACTTGGCCTGCAAAAACGGCGGCAAGTAGTCGCAAGTTGAGCCGAGCTGCGCCTTCCCGCGCGGCCTTGAGGTACCGATAGACGATCGCAGCGGACTCCTCCACCTCGGAATTGTTGAGCGTCTTTTCGCCGGCAGCCAATTCGGAAAGAAGGACTTCACGCGCCGCAGTGAGGCGCTTCGCGAAGATTGCGGATATTGCTACACCCGCCACATTGCCGCCGGGCACTGAAGCAGCAGAAAGCGCATCGCCGACGGCCGCTGCAACTGCGGAAACAACTAGTGGATTTTGCATGGCTAATTCCGGGGCCATTAGGCCGTGGCTTGATTGGGATGCCACAACGATATCACGCGTCCTTTCATTCTCTCGCCAACGAGAACACCCACCGGACTTCGAGGAAATCCAATGGGCATCTACGGCCTGCGTGCGATGGAGGATATGCGCATGGTAGCCTGCTGGCCCTTTTGTGCACAGGTGGGGAACGTCCGCTATTGGGAAACGCGAAGGGCCGTTCAGGGTCGACTCCTGCCGGCTGGCGCCGGCGTATGGACCTCTGGGCCGATCAGGCGCTTGACGGCTGCGGATTCAACCGGTCAAAGAAGATTTACGACTGCCCGCTCCCGGACCGAGAAGAGACGGTCGTCAATGATGCTGTGACCTTCGGCTCGTCGACCGTTGCGGCGATCGCGAACAGAAGCCCTGTTTCCCAGAAGAGGCTTGGTCGTGGCCGCCTGTCCGTAGGCAGACACGTTCGACACCAGCGCGGCCGGGCAAGCGGCTCAGATCACGCAGTCGGAACAGTTCCTCCGTCGATGACGTACTCAGTGCCGGTGATGGCGCTGGCGCGGCCAGAGACGAGGAAACCAATGAGTTCTGCCACTTCCCGGGGTGAGCATGGCCGGCCAAGAGGARTGCCGCCGAGCGAATCCATGATGATCTTGCGGGCGCCTTCCATGTCGATGCCGCGTTGTCGGGCGATCTCGGCAACGAGACCTGCGGCGGCATCCGTCTCGACCCAGCCCGGGGAGACACGCACGACGCGAACGCCCTTGGGACTGACCTCCTTGGACAAGGCTTTGCTGTAGTTTGACAGGGCAGCCTTGGCGGCGGCATAGGCAATCGTCGCTTCCGGCAACGGTAATTGCCGCTGGATCGACGTGACGTGGATAATGACGCCCGAACGCTGCTCGACCATCGAGGGCAACAGCGCGCGATCGATGCGCACTGCCGGGAATAGGTTCAGGCTCAATGCCTTGTTCCATTCATCGTCATCTAGCACGCTGAAGCCACCGGCCGGTGCAGATGAGCCGCCCACGACGTGCACGACTATATCGACGCCACCGAACCGCTCGAGCACGGCGTCGACAATAGCTTTACAGCCCTCGGCCGTCGTGATGTCCGCCCCGATGAACCGTTCTTCGGCAAGTTCATCGGGACGGGAACGCGCCGTCGTCAGAACGTTCGCACCTGCCTCGCGAAGGCGTGCGACGACGGCTTTGCCGACGCCTTTGGTTCCGCCCGTAACGAGCGCCCGAAGCCCCAGAAGTTCGGGTGCGGAGCTCATTAGCGAATCTCCAGCGACGCAATCCTGCCGCCGGCCAGGACGAACGTGTAAGTCAGCTCGACTGGGCTACCGGKGAATGTGCCCGTGAGTCGTGCGWGCATCGTCACWGTAGCGCCGTCCTGGGATACGTCCAACGGCTCAATGCTGTACYGGTACCTGGTTTTGCTGTCTTTCTTCCAGGCCTGGATTGCTTCCAGCCCCTTGATCGTGCGGCCTTCGTCCCGCACGACGGCATCGGCGGTAAAGCAGTTCGAGAGAGGGGCGGAGTCGGTGACGGTTTCCGCGAGCAGATAGGCATCCAGTGGCGGAGGCAGCATCATGTTCATCGGGGTTCACCTCAAMGTGAAGGTTTGCATGCCCCAATCATGGCGCTACAGTTACCGTATCGCAAGAACGCACAAAAAAGTAAGTARCCCTTGGCTAACCGAAAAAACTACACCCCCGCGACTGCCGCAATCGATGTCGAAGCCGCATTCAAGCTGCTGGAAGGCCGCTGGAAGCTGGTGATCCTGTTTCACCTCTTCGGTGGTCAGGTACAGCGCTTTTCGGACCTCGAGAGACTGATCCCCGGCATCACACAGAAGATGCTTGCCCAGCAGCTACGCTGCCTCGAAGCGGACGGCATCGTGAYGCGTACGGTCTATCATCAGGTGCCGCCGAAGGTGGACTACCGCCTGACTGATTGGGGCCAGGCGTTGTGCCCGGCACTGGATGCGATCCTGACATGGGCGGAGCGCCGTGAAGACTTTCCGTAGGCTGCGCCGAGCTTGTGCGGCTAGCAGCCTGTCATCCAGAACCCCAATTTCGCAAGTCGGCAACGTGGTCTCATCCGCGACCGTCTCATGTCGCGCCGGAACCTGACGGTCGTAAAACTCATTTGAGGGGCACCACTGGGTCGGCACCCGCCGATGACCGCAGTCGGTCCTCGAACGCTGAGCCGACGGCGGAGTTCGCCCACAAAGCAACGTTCGGCCGGGTCTCGATGTACCCCGAACGTGCGTCTTCGAGTCCTCGCTTAGGCGACCTTGATTGATCGCTTCCTGCCGCCCCCCCGGAGCAATGCGTGTTCTGCGCCTAGAGCGATCTGATCAGCGAAGGCTTCACTCCCCACAGCACGCGCCAGCGTGACGGCACCGACAAGCGAAGCGAGTGCTGCACAAGCCGCTCCAATGTCGCGCGGTGCACCCGGTGAGGTGGGACCATCGGCGATCGCCTGTGCAACGTCACGCAAAGCCGTCTCAAACGATGCACGAGAGGATTCATCCGATCGCGCCAATTCAGTCGGCATGGTCTGCAGCGTGCAACTCTCCGTCAAATCGCACGTACGCTTGGCGCTCAGATAGAACCGCACGAACTCTGTCCACCAAGTGCGTCCATGCCGCGCTTGGAAGTACTGCACGCCGCCGCGCAATTCAGCCATGCCCAGCGCCACCGATTCCCGGAACGCTTCCGCCTTGGAGTCGAAGTGGGCATAGAACGCTCCCGACGTCACGCCTGCTTCCTTTGCCAAGCCGTCTACCCCGACCCCGTCGAATCCACCCTTTCGGAACACGCGCCCTGCCGCCTCAAGGATGCGCTGCCGCGTTTGAACTTTTTGCTCGGATCTTGACACCATGAGGCACTCCTCCAACTTGAGAAGCTGACGATTGTAGTTGCTCAGAACACGATCGTTATTTATTATAGGATAACGATCGTTACTTGAAATAGCCCTGCCGCAGGCAGCGCGCGAGTGCGACGCCCATTCCTTTACCTGGAGTAGCCCATGCCGCTAACGCTCACCCTCACCGAGGGCGTTCTTCCCAAAGGCCAAGAAAGAGTCGCGTTCCGCCGCCTGTCCGATGCCATGCTCAAGTGGCACGGACTATCGGGAAATGAGTCGATGACGCCCAACATCGTAGGTTCGATCCACGTATTGCCGAAAGAACATACGTACTCCGGATCGAAGGAGGCCTCCGTCGCCTTCGTCGAATGGAAGGTTCCGTCCTTTGTATTTGCCGACCGCGAGGTTCAAGTCGGGTACATCGACGAAGCCACGCGCATCATCCATGAGCTGTCAGGTGCGCAGCACCCGAAGGAACGCATTTGGGTCAATGTGGTGCACGCTGTCGATGGGACCTGGGGCATTGCTGGGATGGCCCTTACCAATGCGCAGCTTGGCGACGTTGCTGCTGCGACCTGACATAGCCGGGATAGCAAGGCGATCTCTCGGAGCGAGGACGACAGTGTCGCAGCCTGGTTCCTTCTAGGTACACCATCATGCAACTATCGAACTATCTATTCTTCACCACGACCTGTGATCAAGCACTGGCTTTCTATACGCGATGCGGTCTCGGCCGTGTCGTTGAGGTGCTGCGCTACGGTGTTGATGGCATGCCTGCAAAGAACGAGGCCATGCGCGGACGAGTCATGCACGCCAAATTCGAGGGGCCAGGCCTGATCTTCTATGCCTCAGACAACGATGACGCTGAGCCCATGCGGGGCTCAGCGCACTTACTGGCGATGGACGATCGACATTCCACGAACAAGCTCTTTCAAGCCTTGGCTGCTGGCGGGACAATCACAACTCCCTTGGGCATACRGCCTTGGGGGGACTACTACGGCAAGTTGACCGATCGTTTCGGCGTTCAGTGGATGCTGAACTGCACAGAGTGAGATTGTTCGCGCGCCCTGTCCAAGACTGCTGTTGAGTGCCAATTTCTTGGTTAATGTCTCCTTCGGAGCAGGTCGAAGGTCCGCAGTGGGTCCGTTCAGCGACGCTCAGACCTCATACGAAGGCAACTGCGCAAGCCGCAAAGCGCGTGTGCAGCAAACGCCACGTTTCGGTCTTGCACCTCATGCGAGGAAGGGGTGGCTTTCTCCAGCGCGGAACCGCTTGCTTACAGGCAAAAAAACGGGCCCCATCTGAAAGACCGGACCCGTTTTGCGTTTCAACAGATTTTGTTAGCGGCTAGGACATCGTCCGCCGTTCTTTATCAGGCAGCCACCCGCTACACCCCCATCGCCTCCGCCATCGTCTTGCCCAGCTCGGCCGGAGAGCGCGCGATGCGGATCCCGGCAGCGCGCATGGCGTCGATCTTGGCCTCGGCCGTACCCATGCCGCCTGAGATGATCGCGCCGGCATGTCCCATGCGCCGCCCAGGCGGGGCGGTAGTGCCGGCAATAAAGCCCACCACGGGTTTGACGCGCCCGCCGCTGCGCGCGTCCTGCAGGAACTGCGCCGCTTCCTCTTCCGCCGAGCCGCCGATTTCGCCAATCATGATGATGCCTTCGGTGTCGTCATCGGCCAGGAACATTTCCAGGCAATCGATGAAGCTGGTGCCATTGACCGGATCGCCGCCAATGCCAATGCAGGTGCTTTGCCCGAGTCCCGCGGCCGTGGTTTGCGCCACGGCCTCATAGGTGAGGGTGCCGGAGCGGGACACCACGCCGATCTTGCCGGGGCGGTGGATATGGCCTGGCATGATGCCGATCTTGCACTGGCCCGGCGTGATCACGCCTGGGCAGTTGGGCCCGACCAGGCGGCTGCCCGAACCGCAGAGCGCGCGCTTGACCCGCACCATGTCGATCACCGGGATGCCTTCGGTAATGCACACGATCAGGCCGATGCCGGCATCCACGGCTTCCAGGATGGCGTCGGCGGCGAAGGGTGGCGGCACATAGATGACCGAGGCGTCGGCGCCGGTGCGCGCTACCGCCGCGGCCACGGTGTCGAACACCGGCAGCCCCAGATGCGTCTCGCCACCCTTGCCGGGCGTCACCCCGCCAACCATGCACGTGCCATAGGCCATCGCTTGCCCGGAGTGAAAGGTGCCTTGCGCGCCGGTAAAGCCCTGGCAGATCACCTTGGTGTCTTGATGGATCAGTACGGCCATGTCAGTGCCCCCCCTGTATTTGAACGTGACCTTGCGCGGCCTTGACCGCGTTGACCACTTTTTCGGCGGCGTCGGCAAGATGATCGGCCGACAGGATCGGCAGGCCCGAGTCGCGCAGGATGGCCTTGCCAAGTTCCACGTTGGTGCCTTCGAGCCGGACCACCAGCGGCACCGTGAGGTCGATCTCGCGCGCGGCGGCCACCACGCCTTCGGCGATCACGTCGCAGCGCATGATGCCGCCGAAGATGTTCACCAGGATGCCGTTGACCTTGGGGTCGTCCAGGATCAGGCGGAAGGCTGCCGTCACGCGCTCCTTGGTGGCGCCGCCACCCACATCGAGGAAATTGGCCGGGTCGCCGCCGTAGAGCTTGATGATKTCCATGGTAGCCATCGCCAGCCCGGCACCGTTGACCATGCAGCCGATGCTGCCGTCGAGCTTGACGTAGTTCAGCCCGTGGCGGGCGGCTGCCGCTTCGGCGGGATCTTCCTCGGTCTCGTCGCGCAGGGATTCGATATCCGGATGGCGGTACAGCGCGTTGTCGTCAAAATTGAACTTGGCGTCGAGCGCGATCACGTCGCCCGCGCGCGTGACGACCAGCGGGTTGATTTCCACGACCGACGCGTCCAGTTCGGTAAAGGCGCGATAGGCGGACAAGATGAAGCGCGAGGCCGCGCTCACCTGCTTGCCGGCGAGCCCCAGCCCAAAGGCCAGGCGGCGCGCATGGAAGGGCTGGATGCCGCTGGCCGGGTCGATCGCAACCTTCAGGATCTTCTCCGGCGTGCGGGCCGCCACTTCCTCGATCTCCATGCCGCCTTCGGTCGAGGCCATCAGCGTGATGCGGGAGGTGGCGCGGTCGATCAGCATGCCCAGGTAAAGCTCGCGGGCAATCTCGCAGCCTTCCTCCACATATAGGCGCCTTACCTCGCGCCCGGCCTCTCCGGTCTGCTTGGTGACCAGGACTTTGCCGAGCATCTGCTCGGCCTGCGCACGCAGCGCGTCGACGGACTTCACCACGCGTACGCCGCCCTTGCCGTCGGGGTCGCCGGCAAAGCGGCCGGCGCCGCGGCCGCCGGCATGGATCTGGGACTTCACCACCCATGTGGATCCGCCGATCTTGCGCGCCGCGCTGACGGCTTCCTCGGGGGTGAAGGCGACCGCGCCGCGTGGCACGGCCACGTCGAAGCGCCTGAGCAATTCCTTGGCCTGATATTCGTGAATGTTCACAGTCTCCTCGCTCTCGGTAATGCGCGTGCCGGCGTGCCGCGGAACCGGAAGGTCCGGCAAGGTGCGCTGTGAAATATGGTATGTAATATATCAACGATAAACAAGGTCCTTTTCCCTGCAGAGGCAGAATGAAGCGGCGAGCCGATCCGACCCGTGAGGAATTGGAATGAATGCACATCGACTCAGTAATTCCGCTTATCCATCGTCTTTTTCTAGCTGAATTGCTGCATCGCGTCGTTGAAACACCTCTCCCAAGAGCGAAATTTCCCTTGAGCTTCGTTGATATATCACATACCGTATGTCATCAAGATCCCGCGAAAAGGATCGATAGCATCGCAGGGCCAGGTGACAAGCAGGGCAGGCATCGGCCAGGCAGCCAAGCAGCAAAGGGCGAAAGGATGTCGTGACAACGGGCCAGGTCCGCGTCACAGCCTGTCGCAACCCAGTCAACGAGGAGACCAAGACATGTCTGCAGTCGCACCCACGCGGCCTGAATCCACCACGGCCGAAGACACCCTGAAGCAGAAAACCCGCGATGCCGGCGTGATTTCCGGCGGCCACCTGGTAGCGCGGGCCCTGAAGAACGAAGGCGTCGACACTATCTTCACGCTATGCGGCGGCCACATCATCGACATCTACGACGGCTGCGTGGACGAGGGCATCCGCATCATCGACGTGCGCCATGAGCAGGTTGCCGCGCACGCGGCGGACGGCTACGCCCGCCAGACCGGCAAGCTGGGCTGTGTGGTGACCACCGCCGGCCCGGGCTGCACCAATGCCGTGACCGGTGTGGCGACGGCTTTCCGCTCGGAAAGCCCGATCATCCATATCGGCGGACAGGGCGCGCTGTCCCAGCACAAGATGGGCTCGCTGCAAGACCTGCCGCACGTGGACATGATGTCGGCCATCACCAAGTTCGCCGCCACCATCCCGAGTACCGAGCGGGTGGCGGACATGATCTCGATGGCGGCGCGCGAATGCTTCAACGGTGCACCCGGCCCGGCCTACCTGGAGATCCCGCGTGACGTGCTCGACCGCGAAGTCGATGTGTCGCGCGCGGTGATTCCGCGCCCCGGCCACTATCGCGCCTCCACCAAATCCATCGGCGACCCGAGGGATATCGAGCGCCTGGCCGACATCCTGGTCAATGCCGAGCGCCCGGCCATCCTCTACGGTCAGCAGGTCTGGACCGCGCGTGGCCATGAAGAGGCCATCGCGTTGCTCAAGGGCCTGGATATTCCCGGCTATTTCAACGGCGCCAGCCGCGGCCTGCTGCCGCCGGGCGATCCGCATCACTTCGACCGCACCCGTACCCAGGCCTTTGCCAATGCCGACGTGCTGGTCATCGTGGGCACGCCGTTCGACTTCCGCATGGGCTACGGCAAGCGCATCAGCAAGGAGCTGACGCTGGTGCAGATCGATATGGACTACCGCACAGTCGGCAAGAACCGTGAGATCGATCTTGGCCTGGTGGGCGACCCCGGCGCCATCCTCGGCGCGGTGCTGCAGGCTGCCAGCGGGCGCATCAAGAGCGACAAGCGCCAGGCGCGCCAGAAATGGATGGGCCAGCTGACCGAAGCCGAGGCCGTGGCGGCCGAGAAGCTGATGCCGCTGTTCCGATCGGAAAACACGCCGATCCATCCGTACCGCGTGGCCTATGAACTCAACGAGTTTCTCTCGGACGACACGGTGTACATCGGCGACGGCGGCGACGTGGTGACCATCTCCGCGCAAGCGGTGCGCCCGCGCCGTCCCGGGCAGTGGATGGACCCGGGCGCGCTGGGCTCGCTGGGCGTCGGCACCGGCTTTGCCATTGCCGCTGGCCTCGCCAACCCGAACAAGGAGATCCTCTGCTACTACGGCGATGGCTCCTTCGGCATGACGGCCTTCGACATGGAAACCGCCAACCGTTTCGGCGTGCCGTACCTGGCGGTGATCGGCAACAACTCGGCGATGAACCAGATCCGCTACGGCCAGCTTGCCAAGTACGGCGAGGCGCGCGGCAACGTGGGCAACCTGCTGTCAGACGTGCCGTTCTCCAAGTTCGCCGAAATGCTCGGCGGCTACGGCGAGGAAGTGCGCGACCCGGGCAAGATCGCCGGCGCGCTGCAGCGCGGGCGCGAGGCGGTCCAGCGTACCGGCAAATCGGCCGTGATCAATATCTGGGTGGATCCGCGCGAGTACGCGCCGGGCACCAAGAACCAGACCATGTACAAGTAACCCCGGTGCGAGGAGACAAGACCATGAACAAGGCACTCGAAGGTGTGCGGATCCTGGACATGACCCATGTGCAGGCCGGCCCTTCGGCCACCCAGCTGATGGCATGGCTGGGGGCCGATGTGATCAAGGTGGAGTTGCCGGGGCGCGGCGACATCACGCGCAGCCAGCTGCGCGACGTGCCCAACGCCGACAGCCTTTACTTCACGATGCTCAACTCCAACAAGCGCAGCCTGACGCTCAATATGAAGACGCCGGAAGGCAAGGCGCTGCTGGAGGACCTGGTGCAGCGCTGCGACGTGCTGGTGGAGAACTTCGGCCCCGGCGTGCTGGACCGCGCCGGTTTCGACTGGGACCGCCTGCAGACGCTGAACCCGCGGCTGATCTACGCGTCGATCAAGGGCTTCGGTCCGGGGCCGTACGCGGATTGCAAGGCGTATGAGAACGTGGCCCAGTGCATGGGCGGCTCGGCCAGCACCACCGGTTCCAGCGAGGGCCCGCCGACCGTCACCGGCGCGCAGATCGGCGACTCCGGCACTGGCATCCACTGTGTGGTGGGCATCCTTGCCGCGTTGCTGCAGCGTGAACATTCCGGGCGCGGGCAGCGCGTGGAAGTGGCGATGCAGGATTCGGTGCTGAACCTGTGCCGGGTCAAGCTGCGCGACCAGCAGCGCCTGGCCGCCGGCCCGATGCGCGAGTATCCCAGCCAGGCGTTCGACGACTTCGTGCCGCGCGCCGGCAATGCCTCGGGCGGTGGCCAGCCCGGCGCTGCGCTGCGCTGTGCCCCGGGCGGGGCCAACGACTACGTCTACGTCATCGTCCAGCCGCAAGGCTGGGAGCCGCTGATGCGCCTGTGCGGCAGGGAAGACCTGATCACGCATGCGCAGTTCGCGACGCCGGAAGCCCGCCTCAAATGCCTGGAAGAGTGCTTCTCCATCATCGAGAAATGGACGCGCACGCGCACCAAGTTCGAGGTGATGGAAGCGCTCAACGAGGTCGACGTGCCATGCGGCCCGATCCTGTCGATGAAAGACCTGATCGAGGACAAGTCGATGTACGAGCGCGGCTACCTGGTGGAGCTGGATCACCCGGAGCGCGGCCAGTACGTGCAGCTGGGATGCCCGATCACCTTGTCGGCGTCGCCGGTGGAGGTGGAGCGCTCGCCGCTGCTGGGCGAGCATACCGAGGAAATCCTCGACTGGCTGGGCCGCACACCCTCGCAGATCGCAGCCTTGCGCGCCGCCGGGGCGGTCTGATGCCCTGGGCGTCCCTGCATGACTTCAAGCACCTCCCGAACTGAGTTCACAAGCCGCCCGCCCTCGCGTTTCACGCGAGGGCGCGGACCGGCTCATCCCTACGCAATCCATGAACAGATGGAAGATGGAGACCTGACATGGCATACAACAAGGACGCGGTGCGGAAGATCCTCGCCGCCGTGAAGGAAGAAGGCCGCAACGCACTGACGGCGCCCGAGGGCAAGCTGGTTTGCGACGCCTATGGCATCCCGGTGCCGGGCGAGGGCGTGGCGAAGTCACCCACCGGTGCGGTCGAGCTGGCGGACAAGATGGGCTACCCGGTGGTGCTCAAGATCGTGTCGCCCGACATCCTGCACAAGACCGAGGCGGGTGGGGTACTGGTGGGCCTGAAGAGCGCGGCGGATGTGGAGAGCGGTTACCTGGCCATCATCGAGAACGCGAAGAAGTACGACGCCAAGGCCAATATCGTCGGCGTGCAGGTGCAGCAGATGATTGCCGGCGGGCAGGAGGTGATCATCGGCGCGGTCACCGATCCGTCGTTCGGCAAGCTGGTGGCCTTTGGCCTCGGCGGCGTGCTGGTGGAAGTGCTGAAGGACATCACCTTCCGCATGGCCCCGGCCAGCCAGGAAGTTGCGCTGTCGATGCTCGATGGCATCGCCGCAGCCGAAGTGCTCAAGGGCGTGCGCGGCGCCGATCCTGCCAATCGCGAAGCGCTGGCCAGCATGATCCAGCGGGTCTCCGAGCTGGCGAGCGATTTCCCGGAAATCTCGGAGCTTGACCTCAACCCGGTGTTTGCCAGCAAGGACGGCGCCATCGCCGCGGACGTGCGCATCGTGGTGGATTTCGCGCCGCAGCCTGAGCGCTATCGCCCCAGCCAGGAAGACATCGTCAGGCAGATGAACCGCATCATGCGTCCCGATTCGGTGGCCGTGATCGGCGCCTCGAACGAGGACGGCAAGATCGGCAACTCGGTGATGAAGAACCTGATCAACGGCGGCTACCAGGGCAAGATCTACCCGATCCATCCCAAGGGCGGCGAGATCATGGGCAGGACCGCCTACAAGAGCGTGCTCGATGTGCCGGGCGAGGTGGATGTGGCGGTGTTCGCCATTCCCGCCAAGCTGGTGGCCGGGGCGCTGGAAGAGGTGGGCAAGAAGCACATCCCGGGTGCGGTGCTGATTCCGTCCGGATTTGCCGAGACCGGCAACGTGCAAGGGCAGGAGGAGATCGTCGCCATCGCGCGCAAGCACGATATCCGCTTGATGGGGCCGAATATCTACGGCTTCTACTACACACCCAAGAACCTGTGCGCGACCTTCTGCACGCCGTATGACGTCAAGGGCAAGGCCGCGCTGTCGTCGCAGTCCGGCGGCATCGGCATGGCCATCATCGGCTTCTCGCGCTCGGCCAAGATGGGCGTGTCGGCCATCGTCGGGCTGGGCAACAAGTCGGATATCGATGAAGACGATCTACTGACGTTCTTCGAGCAGGACGACAACACTGAGATCATCGCGCAGCACTGCGAGGATCTGAAGGACGGGCGCGCTTTTGCCGAAGCGGCGAAACGGGTTTCGAAGAAGAAGCCGGTGGTTGTGCTCAAGGCCGGACGCACCAGCATGGGCGCACGCGCCGCCAGTTCGCACACGGGCGCGCTGGCCGGCAACGACAAGATCTACGAGGACGTGTTCAAGCAGTGCGGCGTGATCCGTGCACGCTCGCTGCGCGACCTGCTGGAGTTCGCGCGCGGCATCCCCAAGCTGCCCACGCCCAAGGGGGAGAACGTCGTGATCATCACCGGCGCCGGAGGCTCGGGCGTGTTGCTGTCGGACGCTTGCGTGGACAACAACCTGTCGCTGATGACCATGCCGGACGATCTCGACGCGGCATTCCGCAAGTTCATCCCGCCCTTTGGCGCGGCGGGCAATCCGGTCGACATCACCGGCGGCGAGCCGCCCGCCACGTACAAGAACACCTTGCGCCTGGGCATGGAGGACCCGCGTATCCRCGCCATCATCCTGGGCTACTGGCACACCATCATCACGCCGCCGATGGTGTTCGCCAAGCTGGTGGTGGAGGTGAAAGAGGAGATGGCGGCGCGCGGCATCGAGAAGCCGATCGTGGCCTCGCTGGCGGGCGACGTACAGGTGGAGGAGGCTGCCGAATACCTGTACGAGCACGGCGTGCCGTCCTACGCGTACTCGACCGAGATCCCGGTCGCGGTGCTGGGGGCCAAGTACAAGTGGGCTCGCGGCGCCGGCAAGATCTGATTTGATCTGGTCTGAACGCCATGCGGTAAAACCGGGCCCGCCATGCACGCATGCGCGGGCCAGTTTCTCGACAATGCGGCACAAGCGCGGACGCGGGCACCTTGGCGCGCCCGCCAGAGGCGTGCCAGAGGAGTTTGCGATGCAAACGTGGATTCGCTTCCAGACCGGTGACGGCGAGGTCGGCTTCGGCCGGATCGAGGGCGATCATGTCATCGAGTACGACGGACCGGGCCACGCGTGGCCGGAGCCCACCGGCGCGACCTTGCCGCGCGAGGGCCTGCGGTTGCTGAGCCCGTGCGAGCCGGGCAAGATCGTTGCGCTATGGAACAACTTCCATGCGCTGGCGCGCAAGCTGGAAAAGCCGGTGCCGGCGCATCCGCTATTCCTGATCAAGCCGGCAAGTTCGCTGGCGGGGCCAGGGGATGCCATCCTGCGGCCCCGCAGCTACAGCGGCAAGGTCGTCTACGAGGGCGAGCTTGGCATCGTGATCGGCCGCCGATGCCGCAACGTGGCGCCGGACGATGCCGCGGCGCATATCTTCGGCTACACCGTGGTCAACGACGTCACCGCCGGCGAGCTGATCGCGGAAGACCCGAATTTCCCGCAGTGGTGCCGTGCCAAGGGCTTCGACACGTTCGGCTGCCTGGGCCCCGTGATCGTCACGGAGTTCGACTGGCGCGCCGCCAGCGTGGTGACGCGGCTCGACGGCGCGCAGCGGCAGAACTATCCGCTGTCCGACCTGATCTTCTCGCCCGAGCAGCAGGTCAGCCTGATTTCGCAGGATCTCACGCTGATGCCCGGTGATGTGATGGCCTGCGGCACGTCGATCGGCGTCGGCTCGATGAAGGATGGCGCCGTGGTGGAGATCACGATCGAGGACATCGGATCGCTGGTCAACCACATGCGCGGCTAGTCGATAGTCCGGGCGCTGGCATCCAGCAACGGACAAGGCAAGCGCCGGTTCTCGCCTGTGCTCGCCGGTGCTTGCTGTTGCCTTTGCACTAACTCTTCTGCGGGTCAGAGCGGCAGCGTCATCAACAAGGTGAGGGCGGACGTATCGCGCAGGCCGATCCGCGCCATCGCGCGGCGCAGGGCAGCCGTGGCGGCACCGCAGGCCTCGCCAGCGCGGTTGGTGAAGTTCAGCCGTGCCAGCACGCGGGTGGCAAAGCGCAGCGTGACCGGAACCTGCTTGCGGCAGAACGCCACCTTGCGCACATAGCCATCGACCTCCCAGAACCAGGTCGTGTTGGCGGGGAAATAGCCGATGTCGCCGGCCCGCAGCACATGCACGCGCCCGGTGGCGCTGGTGACCTTGACCTGGCCTTCCAGGATCAGCACGGTCTCCTCCCAGCCGTAGTACCACTCGAACGTGCCACCCGTGCATTCCCACACATTGGTGGACGCCAGGCCGTCGATCGCGCGGGAATGCTGTGCGGCGCGTGATTGCGGGGCCCCGGTGCGGATCCAGGTGGGTTCGATCGGGCAATTCTGCATCGGCAGATCGCCGGTGCTGGCGAACGCCCCTTCGCGCTGTTGCGCGAGCGTGCCGGCCGGCGCGCCGGCGCCGAACATCGTCTGTGACCCCATGGCTGCCTCCTTGCCTTTGATTGGTAGGCAGACATTAGCGAGCCTGGCATCCCTGAAATGTGCGGTAACGCACCTTCGGCGCGATTTTGGTGCATGGCGCAGGCCCGCCGGGGAAAGAGGAGCCGTTACGCAGTTGCGCAATTGCTCAGTTGCTCAGTTAGCCTGAAGCGCCATGGCACGCAGGTAGTCGGCCTTCTTGTCAAGGATCAGCCGGCTGAGGAAGCCGGCATCGTAAGCCTTGAGCAAGTGCGCGTGATACTGCTCGATGTAGCGCGCGATGCGGCTGTGCTCGCATTCGATGCCGCATAGCCAGGCGTACATCTCGCTGTCCCAGCGAAAGCGCAGGCCAAGCTCGCTGAACGCGGCGTTGTAGGCGGCGAGTTGCGATTCATCGACCCCGCGCGGTGTGCTGGCAGCGGTGTCGGCATGGGAACGGGTGCGGGTTTCGAACTGGACCTGGTTCATGATCGGACTCCTCGGGCTCTCAGTGAAGGGTTGGGCCTGAAAAGGTTGGGCCTGAGACGAGGATAGGTTTGCCGATCAATTAACGATAATTAAAGTTTGACTGAATAACCATAACTTATCGTTTATGTTTTATCAGGTTGTCCACGCCGGTGATGCGCTGGATCAGGGTGGCGCCTTCTTCCATCAGGAAATGCTTGAAGGCCAGCGCCACCGGTGGCAGGCGCTTGTTCTTGCGATGCACCACGTACCAGTTGAGCATGACCGGGAAGCCCTCGATATCGAGCACGGCGAGATTGCCCGTCTGCAGTTCCAGCCCGACGGTGTGTGCCGACAGGAACGCGATGCCCATGTTGGCGATGACGGCCTGCTTGATGGTCTCGGTGCTCTTGATCTCCATGGCGATGCGCAGGTTGGACAAGCGCCCGGCAAAGCCTTCCTGCATGGAGTTCCAGGTGTCGGAGCCTTTCTCGCGCGCGACGAAGGCTTCGTCGGCCAGCGCCGCCAGCGGGATGTTGCGCTCGCCCACCAGCCGGTGGTTGGGCGCGGCAACGATCACATAAGGGTGGGGCGCGAAGGATTCGCTGACGGTGTCCATGCCTTCGGGGGGGCGCACCATCACCGCCAGGTCGGTCAGGTTGCCCGCGAGCTGGTGCAGCAATTCCTCGCGATTGTGCACTGCGAGGTTGAGCGTCACGCCGTCATGGCGCTGCATGAATTCCGCGAGCAGCCGCGGGAAGAAGTAGTCGCCTGCACTGATCACGGCCACATTGAGCCGTCCGCCGGAGATGCCTTTGAGCTGCGACATCGCGTCTTCCGCTTCGCGGAATTGCTGCATGATGCTGCGGCTGTAGTGCAGCATCTCGATGCCGGCCGGGGTGAGGTAGATCTTCTTGCCAAGCTGCTCGAACAGCGGCAGGCCAACATGGCCCTCGAGCTGGCGCACCTGCGTCGAGACGGCGGGCTGCGTCAGGTGTAGCTCCTCCGCAGCGCGGGAGAAGCTCAGGTGCCGGGCAACCGTCTCGAAGACCTTCAACTGGCGCAGCGTGGCGTTCTTCATGCACTCGTCCGTCCCATGTATAGAGGATCGTGAATGATCATAATAAAAAACTTTAAGCTGTGCCGAACTTAGTTTGAACTAGCATCAGTCCACGGATGCACGTGCCGCAATGTCAGGCGCGCTCAATCAAGTAGTGACCAAGGGCTCCCCTTCCCGAGAAGCCTACCCGTCGCGCCACAGAGCGCGACACGCACTATGCAGGAGACACGACATGGCGCACGACAATTCAGCGGCGATGGCCGCAAGCCGTCTGGGCTGGCTTCACAACCGCTGGTTCCAACTGGCGATCGGTGTGGTCTGCATGGGGCTGGTAGCCAATCTGCAATACGGCTGGACATTATTCGTGACTCCGATAAATGCCAAGCACCACTGGGGCGAGTCGGCCATCCAGGTMGCTTTCTCCATTTTCATCGTGACCGAGACCTGGCTGGTGCCGCTTGAAGGCTGGCTGGTCGACAAGATCGGGCCGCGCCCGGTAGTGGCATGCGGCGCGGTGTGCGCGGGGCTGGCCTGGGTCATCAATGCATACGCGACCAGCCTGCCGCAGCTCTATCTGGCGGCGGTGATCGCCGGCATCGGCGCTGGCGGCGTGTATGGGACTTGCGTTGGCAATGCGCTCAAGTGGTTTCCGGACAAGCGTGGCCTGGCTGCCGGGCTGACCGCCGCTGGTTTCGGCGCGGGCTCGGCGCTGACCGTGATCCCCATCGCCAACATGATCCAGCGCTCGGGTTACGAGCAAGCCTTTATCACCTTCGGCATCCTGCAAGGCGTTTGCATCCTGCTGATGGCCTTGCTGCTGGTCAAGCCGCGTCCGCCTGTGGGCGCGGTGGCGGCCAAGGCGGTGCTGACCAATCCCATCGAGTTCACGCCGGGCCGGATGGTGAAGACGCCAGTCTTCTGGGTCATCTACGCCTCGTTCGTGGCGGTCGCGGCGGGCGGCATCATGGCCACTGCGCAACTGGGTCCGATTGCACGGGACTTCGGCTTCGCGTCGATGCCGGTAACGATGCTGGGGTTCACGCTGCCGCTGCTCACCATGACGCTGTCGATCGACAACCTGTGCAATGGCTTTACGCGGCCGCTGTGCGGTTTTATCTCGGACCGCATCGGTCGGGAAAACGCCATGTTCTTTATCTTCATTGGCGAGGGACTGTCACTGCTAGGCCTGATGGAGTTCGGCCATAACCCCTATTTGTTCATGACGTTCGCGGCGCTGACGTTCTTGTTCTGGGGCGAGATTTTCTCGATCTTTCCCGCACTGTGCGCCGATACCTTCGGCAGCAAGTTCGCCGCGGCCAATGCCGGCACGCTGTACACGGCCAAGGGCACGGCGGCGATGCTGGTGCCACTGGCCTCGATCCTGTCGGCGCGTGGCGGGTGGGACGCCGTCTTTACGGTGGCGGCGATCGTGACCATCGCGGCTGGTTTGTCCGCCAAGTTCGTGCTGGCCCCGATGCGACGACGGTTTATCACCGGGCATGCCGAGGCCCTGGTGCCGGCGACCGATCACGCGGCGTACCTGGCGGGACTCTCCGCGCGCAAGAGCGACTGAATCACCAGCCGGGCCCGGACTCGCGTGACGCGAATCCGGGCCCGCCGTCTATCACGATGCACAGCGCGGGGAACGGCGAAGCCGCTCTGCGCGCCCAATGCATACAGAAGAGGTGATCATGAATATTTCGCTTCCCCAGCTCAAGGCCTTCGCGGCTGTCGCGCGACAGAGGAGCTTTACCCGCGCCGCGGCTGAGCTCGGGCTGACGCAGTCCGCCATCAGCCGCAGCGTGCGCGAGCTGGAGGACGAGATCGACCAGCGGCTGTTTGACCGCACCACGCGCCAGGTCGAGCTCACCGACGCCGGCGAGCATCTGTCGCAGCGCATCTGCCACCTGATCGAGGAAGTCGAGCAGACGCTGCGCGAGAGCCACGGCGCGGCCAGGCCGTGCCAGGGCGCGGTGCAGATCGCGTCCGATCCGGTGCTGTCTTCGATATCCCTGCCGGGCTGGCTCGCGGGTTGCCGTGCGGCCTGGCCCGGCATCGGCATCAGCCTGAAAGACCGCTCGCATGACGCCGTGCTGCAGTGCGTGCGCAGCGGCGAGGTGGACTTCGGCATCGCCACGAACCCGCAATCCGGTGACGATCTCTACTGCGAAACCCTGTGCGTCGATCCGTTCCATGCGGTGCTGCCGTCGCAGCATCCACTGGCTACGCGCGAGACGGTAGGGTGGGGCGACCTGAACGACGCCAACGTGCTGATGCTGGACCAATACTCAGGCATCCAGCCGGCCGTGGAGCAGGCCTTTGGCGTGTATCACGTGCRCGCCGGCTCGCTGCAGCTGCTTGGCCACTTTGCCGCGATCTTCGGCATGGTGGCGCTGGGGCTGGGCATTGGCATCGTGCCATCGCGCGCCCAGGCGGCCGGGCTGAGCCACGCTGCCGTGATGCGGCCATTGCGGCCACAGGTCACGTCCTCGGTGATGCTGGTGCGGCGCAAGAGCCGGTCGCTCAAGCCCAATGCCGCTGCCATCTGGGATGCGCTGCGCGGCATGGAGCATGAGCAGGCGTTGCTGGCGCGCGTGGGGTAGGGGAAGGGCGCTGGGAACGGTTGTTGCGTCAGCGCAAAAAATCTCATGATATATTACATACAGGATATTTACACATAGTGCGCCGCARCATATAATGAAAACTCCTACCTACCATCCCTACCGGAGTTTTCTGATGGACAGCGCTCTTCTTCTCGGTCTTGCCTTTGGTCTGATTGCCCTCGGCGTTGGCGTTACCTTCCTGATTGCTACCCGTGTGCCGACTCCTGTGCTCGTCCGTGCCCAGGAACATGGCCGCTTTGCCGGYCTTGGCGCCTCGCAGGAAACCGCCGGCATTGGCCGCGCCAGCCCGGCTTCACCCGGCGTGAGCGCGCAAACCAACCTGGCCCGCGCCTGATGCTCGCGTGGTGCGATTGGCGGGCCGCCCGGCCACCAATCGCTGCCGCTGCGCTGGAGTAGGGGCCATCCCCCCGCCAGACCCCCCTTGGTTTGATCGCAGGGTCCGCTTGCACAAAGCCGCCCCGGACACCTTTTCGCTGTTCTGCGGATCGCAAGTTCCTTGTTCGCGCCCTCCGCGCCCTCCGCGCCCTCCGCGCCCTCCGCTCTTCTGTCCTGAAGGGACAGACATTTAGTACATTGATGCCCCAGTCCACCTGACTTTATCTAGGGACTTTCCCGAGGATCGTCTTTGCGGCGCTGCGCCGGCCGGTTCCCCGGACCCATTTGTACTGCCCGATAGCCGCTTGTCCGCGCGCGCCATTGATGCGGCGGAACACCCTAAGTCATTGATCCATCAGCAAGCCGGCTTGCGCTGCTCGCCCGCTTTGATGCGCGTGGCGCACGAGTAGCCTCCGTGCTGCTTTCCGGTGCATTGCCACCGCTGTTTCCAGTCCGTTTCGGGGTCCGCCAAGTGGGCTAAAAGCATCTTGACTATATTGATATATCACATACTGTATAGCACTGAAACGACCACAACATCTGGGATACAGCACAAGCAGTGCCGTCCCAAAAGAGGTGTCCGAAGACGCCCTTTCCACATGAGGCGGCCCCGCCCGCCATAAGGAGACACCATGGAACATCAGCAAAACGCGCCCGATTCACGCTTTGCCTCACCCTGGGTTCAGCTCGCCTTTGGCGTGATCTGCATGGCGATGATCGCCAACATGCAATACGGCTGGACGCTGTTCGTCAACCCGATTGACGACAAGTACCACTGGGGCCGCACGGCGATCCAGGTGGCGTTCACCATCTTCGTCGTTACGGAAACCTGGCTGGTGCCGATCGAGGGCTACCTCGTGGACAAATACGGCCCGCGTCCGGTCGTGGTGGGTGGTGGCCTGCTGTGTGCGATTGCCTGGGCCTTGAATTCGGTGGCCGCGTCGCTGCCGATGCTCTACTTCGCGGCAGCGGTGGGCGGGGTGGGGGCGGGCGCGGTGTATGGCACCTGCGTGGGCAATGCGTTGAAGTGGTTCCCCAACCGGCGCGGGCTGGCGGCGGGGATCACCGCCGCCGGCTTTGGCGCGGGCTCGGCGCTGACCGTGGTGCCGATTGCCAACATGATCAAGACCAGCGGCTACGAGGCCACGTTCCTGTGGTTCGGCCTGGGCCAGGGCCTGATCGTCTTCTTCCTGGGCATGGCGCTCTATCCGCCTTCGGCCAAGGTGCTGAACCAGGTCACGTCCGCGGTCAAGAGCGCTGCCTACAACGCCTCGCCGCGCCAGGTCCTGTCCTCGCCGATTTTCTGGGTGATGTACGCCATGTTCGTGATGATGGCGGCCGGCGGCCTGATGGCGACCGCCCAGCTGGGCCCGATCGCCAAGGATTTCGGCCTCGATGGCGTGCCGGTTTCGCTGCTAGGCCTGACGTCGCCCGCGCTGACCTTCGCGCTCACCATCGACCGCGTGCTCAATGGGCTGACGCGTCCCTTCTTTGGCTGGATCTCGGACAACATCGGCCGCGAGAACACCATGTTCCTGGCCTTTGCGATCGAGGCGGTGGGCATTCTGCTGCTGGCAAAGTACGGGCAGGATCCCATCGCATTCGTGGTGCTGACCGGTGTCGTGTTCTTTGCCTGGGGGGAGATCTACAGCCTGTTCCCGGCAACCTGCGGCGACACCTTCGGGCCCAGGTTCGCCGCCACCAATGCTGGCCTGCTGTACACCGCCAAGGRCACGGCAGCGCTGCTGGTGCCGTTCTCCAGCGTCATCACCGCCGCCACCGGCGACTGGCACGCGGTCTTCATGCTTGCCTCGGGCATGGCTGCGCTTTCCGCCTTCCTGGCCCTGTTCGTGCTCAAGCCAATGCGCGAAGCCCATGCCAAAAAATATGTGCATGCCAACACCACCGCGCCGATGGGATATCGCGCGGTGCCGGAGGACCTGACCTGAGGGGCTTGCCGGCGTGGACCGGCGCGGTCAATGCGCCGCGGGAATAGGGATATCATCGAAGGCGGAAGCGAACACGAACACGAACACGAACACGGAAGCGAACACGAAAACCCTCCCGCGACTCCCGCTGCATGTAGCGAGGCCGCGTGCAGTGCAAGATAAGACCAGAGCGGCGGGCAAGCACTTGTAGCGCTTGCCCCGTTGCCATTCGGCCCCCGCAAGAGACAGCTTTCGAGATTGCCATGAACCAGGTCGTCATTCCTATCGCGGTCCAGGATATCGGCAAAGCGCGCAAGCGCCGCCAGCCGAAGGGGCGGCAGCCTGACCCGGCAGCCTTGGCCGAAGTCCAGGCCGTGCTGGGCGATGCGCCGCGCCGGCGCGATCTCCTGATCGAGCACCTTCATGCCATCAACGACCACTACGGCCAGCTGGCGATCCCGCACCTGGTGGCGCTGGCGCAGGAGATGGGGTTGTCGATGGTGGAGGTCTATGAGGTCGCCACGTTCTATCATCATTTCGATGTGGTACGCGAGGATGCGGATGGCGGCATTCGGCCGCCGGCCGGCGTGACGGTGCGCGTGTGCGAAGGCATCGCCTGCGAGCTGGGCGGGGCGCGCGACCTGCTCGCCCGGCTGCCGGCCCTGCTGGGCAGCGAAGTCAAGGTGGTGGCAGCGCCCTGTATCGGCCGCTGCGAGCGCGCGCCCGCCGCGCTGGTCGGGCAGAACCCGGTGGATTTTGCGAGCGCGCAAACCATTGCGGATACGGTGGCTTCGGGTGCCGTGCACCACGCGCCCGAAGCCCATCTGGGCTATGACGACTATCGCGCGCAAGGGGGCTATCGCTTGCTGCGCGCAGTGGCCTCGGGTGAGCGCGATTCAGAATCCTTGCTGCGCACGATGGAGGATTCCGGCTTGCGCGGGCTGGGTGGCGCGGGTTTTCCCACCGGGCGCAAATGGCGGATCGTGATGGCCGAGCCGGCGCCGCGCCTGATGGCCGTCAACCTGGATGAGGGCGAGCCAGGTACCTTCAAGGATCGCGTCTACCTGGAGCGCGATCCACATCGCTTCCTCGAAGGCATGTTGATCGCCGCCGCGGTGACCCAGGTCAGCGCCATCTACATCTACCTGCGCGACGAATACGCAGGCTGCCGCGCCGTGCTGGGTGAAGCGCTGCGCCGCCTGCAGGCCGACCCGCCGATCCCGGSCATGCCGCAGATCCAGTTGCGGCGTGGCGCCGGCGCGTATATCTGCGGCGAAGAGTCCGCCATGATCGAATCGATTGAAGGCAAGCGCGGCATGCCCAGGCTGCGCCCGCCCTATGTGGCGCAGGTCGGCTTGTTCGGCCGGCCCACGCTGGAGCACAACTTCGAGACGCTTTACTGGGTCCGCGAGATCCTTGAAAAGGGCGCGAGCTGGTTCGCCGCGCAGGGACGCCACGGCCGGCATGGGCTGCGCTCGTTCTCGGTGTCGGGGCGCGTGAAGCTGCCCGGCGTGCACGTGGCGCCAGCGGGGATCACCGTGAGTGAGCTGATCGAGGAATACTGCGGCGGCATGCAGGACGGCCATCGCTTCTATGGCTACCTGCCGGGCGGCGCTTCGGGTGGCATCCTGCCGGCGTCCCTGGGCGATGTTCCGTTGGATTTCGATACGCTGCAGCCCTACGGTTGCTTTATCGGGTCAGCCGCCATCGTGGTGTTTTCGGAGCAGGACAGTGCGGTGGCCGTGGCGCGCAACCTGATGCACTTCTTCAAGCATGAGTCCTGCGGGCAGTGCACACCGTGCCGCGTGGGCACGGCCAAGGCGCTGGATGTGATCGCGCAGCCGGCATGGGACCTGGCCGCGCTGGCGGACTTGTCTGCGGTGATGCGGGATGCGTCGATCTGCGGGCTGGGGCAGGCCGCGCCCAACCCGGTGGATTGCGTGATCAAGTACTTTCCCCAGGAACTGGCCTGCGCCGCGAGGACGATATGAGTGCACTGACCCGCGCCGAGCGCGCGCAAGTGGAGGCCTCCTCGGATACCACGGTGACGTTCCGCCTGAATGGCCGGGACGTGTGCGCCGGGCCGGGCGAGAGCTTGCTCAAGGTGGCCCAGCGCGAGGGGTTCGACATCCCGCACCTGTGCTACAAGGACAGCCTGGACACCGCCGGCAACTGCCGCGCCTGCATGGTGGAGATCAAGGGCGAGCGCGTGCTGGCGCCGTCGTGCTGCCGCTACCCTGCGCAGGGCATGGAGGTGCAGACCGGCTCCGAGCGCGCGCTGCGCTCGCAGCGCATGGTGCTGGCGCTGCTGCAGTCCGATATGCCCGAGGCGCATTACACGCGCAACAATGCGCTGGACCAGTGGTCCGCCCGGCTGGGCGTCGGCAAGCCGCGCTTTGCGCCGCGCGCCGCCGTGCCAGCCGATTTGTCCCATCCGGCCATCGCCGTCAATCTCGATGCCTGCATCCAGTGCACCCGCTGCGTGCGCGCTTGCCGCGAGGAGCAGGTCAACGATGTGATCGGGCTGGCCTTTCGTGGCGACCAGGCCGCGATCGTGTTCGACATGGGCGACCCGATGGGCGCCTCCACCTGCGTAGCCTGCGGCGAGTGCGTGCAGGCCTGCCCGACCGGCGCGCTGATGCCGGCCCGCGACGCCGCGTTGCCGGTGCCGGATCGCCAGGTGCAATCGGTCTGCCCATACTGCGGGGTGGGCTGCCAGCTCACCTACAACGTCAAGGACAACCGCATCCTGTTTGTCGAAGGGCGTGATGGGCCGGCCAACCAGATGCGCCTGTGCGTGAAAGGCCGCTATGGCTTCGATTACGCCCAGCATCCGCACCGCCTGACGGTGCCGCTGGTGCGGCGCGAAGGCGCCCCCAAGCGTGGCGATTTCGTGATGGATCCCGCGCGCGTGATGGACGTGTTCCGCGAAGCCAGCTGGGATGAGGCCCTTGCGCTGGCGGGCACCAGCCTGTCGGCCATCCGCGACACGTACGGCAAGCGCGCGCTGGCCGGCTTTGGCTCCGCCAAGGGGAGCAACGAAGAGGCCTACCTGTTTCAAAAGCTCGTGCGCACCGGCTTCGGCAGCAATAACGTGGACCATTGCACGCGGCTTTGCCACGCGTCGTCGGTAGCGGCGCTGCTCGAAGGCATCGGCTCGGGCGCGGTTTCCAACCCGGTAATGGATGTGGCGCGCGCGCAGGTGGTGATCGTGATCGGCGCCAATCCAACGGTGAACCATCCGGTGGCGGCAACCTGGATCAAGAACGCGGTAAAAAATGGCACCAAGCTGATCGTGGCCGATCCACGCCGCTCCGACCTGGCGCGCTTCGCCCATCGCTTCCTGCAGTTCGAGCCCGATACCGACGTGGCGCTGCTCAACGCCATGATGCATGTGATCGTGGCCGAAGGACTGGTCGATCAGGATTTCATCGCCAGCCGCACCATCGGCTATGAGGAACTGCAGCGCAATGTGGCGGCCTACAGCCCGGAGTTGATGGCGCCGGTTTGCGGCATCGATGCCGACACCATCCGCTATGTGGCCCGGCTGTATGCCAGTTCCAAAGCTTCGATGATCCTCTGGGGCATGGGGATCTCCCAGCATATCCACGGCACCGACAATGCCCGCTGCCTGATCGCCCTGGCGCTGATGACGGGGCAGATCGGCCGGCCGGGCACGGGGCTGCACCCGCTGCGCGGCCAGAACAACGTGCAGGGCGCCTCCGACGCCGGACTGATCCCGATGATGTATCCGGACTACCATCGTGTCGACGATCCCGAGGCTGTTGCGCGCTTCGAGTCGTTGTGGGGCATGCCGCTGGATCGCCAGCCGGGGCTGACCGTGGTCGAAGTGATGCAGGCCATCGAGCGGGGCGAAGTGCGCGGGATGTACATCATGGGCGAGAACCCCGCCATGTCGGATCCCGATGCCCAGCATGCGCGCGAGGCGCTGGCGGCGCTGGACCACCTGGTGGTGCAGGATATCTTCCTGACGGAGACCGCCTACCTCGCCGATGTGGTGCTGCCGGCTTCGGCGTTCCCTGAGAAGACGGGCACCTTTACCAACACGGACCGCACGGTGCAGCTTGGCCGCCAGGCGATCGATCCGCCCGGGCAGGCGCGGCAGGACCTGTGGATTATCCAGCAGATGGCCGCCAGGCTGGGGCTGGACTGGTCATACGCAAGCGTGGCCGACGTGTTCGACGAAATGCGCCATGCCATGCCCAGCATCGCCGGCATTACCTGGGAGCGCTTGCAGCGGGAGGACGCGGTGACCTATCCCTGCCGCGCTGAAGGCGACCCGGGGGAGCCGGTCATCTTTACGGATGTGTTTCCGACGGCTTCTGGCCGGGCCCGCTTCGTCCCGGCCGACATCATTCCCGCGGCCGAGCGCCCCGACCAGGAGTACCCGGTCGTGCTCATCACCGGCCGGCAGCTCGAGCACTGGCATACCGGCAGCATGACCCGGCGCGCGGGCGTGCTGGATGCCATCGAACCGGAGCCGGTGGCGCTGGTGCATCCGCTCGACCTTGCCGCCATCGGCGGCCAGCCGGGCGACGTGGTAACGCTCGCATCGCGCCGGGGCCAGGTATCGCTGTTTGCCCGGGTGGACGACGGCACGCCGCGCGGCGCGGTGTTCGTGCCGTTCTGCTACTACGAGGCCGCCATCAACAAGCTGACGAACGCGGCGCTGGACCCCTTCGGCAAGATTCCGGAGTTCAAGTACTGCGCGATCCGCATCGCGCTGGGTGGCGAGGTGCCGCGGCAGTCTAGTTTTGGCGGCGGACAGATCCTTGCGTCAGGCAGCAAACAAGCAGACGGCTAGATCTTCCGGAAAATCAGGAAATTGATTGTTGGATTTTCCGGCTAATCAATGTACGGCAACGGGACTACGCTGTGGCCATGGCGCAATCCCGTGCCGCAGAACCTGCTTGATTGACTTGGTGGAACCCGCAATGAAAGCCGTTGGCCTGACCCGTTACCTGCCGATCGACGACCCGCAATCGCTGGTCGACGTGGACATCGCCACCCCTGTGCCTGAAGGCCGCGACCTGCTGGTCAAGGTGGCGGCCATCTCGGTCAACCCCGTGGATGCCAAGGTGCGCGCGCCCAAGGACAAGGTCGAGCCTGCCACGCGCGTGCTCGGATGGGATGCGGCAGGCACCGTGGCCGCGGTGGGCCCGGATGTCACCCTGTTCAAGGTGGGCGACCCGGTCTTCTACGCTGGCAGCATTACCCGGCCTGGGGCCAATAGCGAGTTCCACCTGGTGGATGAGCGCATTGTCGGCCATAAGCCCGCATTGCTCGATTTTGCCCAGGCGGCTGCGTTGCCGCTGACCGCCATTACGGCGTGGGAAGCCTTGTTCGATCGCCTGGGCGTCTCGCCGCAGGGCGAGCATGCCGGGCGCTCCGTGCTGGTCATCGGCGGGGCAGGGGGCGTGGGCTCCATCGGCATCCAGCTGGCCAAGACGCTGGCGGGGCTGACGGTCATCGCCACCGCGTCACGGCCGGAGTCGGCTGCCTGGTGCCGCGAGCTGGGCGCTGACCACACCATCGATCACCGTGGCGACATGCCGGCCCAGTTGCGCAAGCTCGGGTTTGCCGAGGTCGACTACATCCTGTGTTTTAACGACACGGACCGCCACTTTGCTGCCATGGCGAGCGTGATTGCGCCGCAAGGCAAGATCTGCTCGATCGTGGMGAACAGCGGCCCGCTGGCCGTGGGCGACCTGAAGAGCAAGAGCGCCACCTTTGTGTGGGAGTTCATGTTCACCCGCTCGATGTTCGGCACGCCGGACATGATCGAGCAGTATCTCTTGCTCAACGAGGTGGCACGGCTGGTCGATGCCGGCCGGCTGCGGACCACGCTGGGCGAGAACCTCGGGCGGATCGACGCGGCCAACCTGCGCCGCGCCCATGCCATGCTGGAGAGCGGGCGGACCATCGGCAAGCTGGTGCTGGAAGGGTTCTAACGCAGCGTTCTGACGCGTCTCCAAGGAGGAGGCCGGCGGGTGAGGTGCCAGCCGGCCTTCCTTTCTCGTTTAATCAGCAATTAACCGCCAAGACCCGACCCCAACCGCCAGCGGCGATGTTGTGGCATGCCACAACATCGCTGCCGCAAGCAGGGTTTGGGCGTGACTCAGGCATTGGCCTGGGCTTGCATCCTGCGAGTGGCCTCGGCAAGCCCGGGTGCGTCCGCAGCGCTGCGGATGAACGATACCGTCCGTGCAATGACCTGTGCGTCGTACAGGACACGGCGATGGCCCAGCCCGTCCGTGGCCATCAACTGCGCGCCAGGCCATGCACCAGCAATGGCCGCGCCGCTCTCCCAGCCCACTTCCTTGTCTTGCCGGTCGTGGATCACCAGCGTGGGCGGCACCGGGCGGGCGCGCCCGATGGCCGGGACGTTGAAGGCAGACCACGGCATGCCCAGCCAGCGCTCGCTGTTGCGCTGCATGCGGGCCAGTACGCCGGGGCCAATGCCGAGCCGCCAGGCCAATGCAGCGGCGGCAGTGTGCATGTCGGCCGGCGGGCCGATCATCACGGCAGCCTGCAGATGCAAGCCTTCGCGCACGGCCAGCGCCAGGGCGGCGCTGCCGAGCGAATGCGCAATCACCGCGTGGACCGGGCCGGCGTGCCACGCCGTGGCCAACAGCGAATGTGACATTTCCACAACAGAAGTCTGGCCCGCGCCGCGCGCACCTGCGTCGGAGCCGCCGTGCGAGAGTGCATCAAACGCGACCACGCGCATGCCAGCCGCCAGCAGCGGTGCAACCAGTGGCTGCCACTGGGCGGCATGGCCACCCCAACCGTGGGCCAGCAAGACGGCCGGCCCGGTATTGCCCCAACGATAGACGCGCACACGCCGGCTTGCTCCCTGGCCGGTCACGAGCGCCCAGTCCGCGCGCGCACGGTCAAGCAGATCGCGGCCAGCGCCATCCGGGCCGTTGCCATGGGGTGGACGGAACCATGCGTGCTCGAGCGCGCGCGCTACGCCGGCCGGATAAAACAGCTCGGCCAATTGCCAGCCAAGGCGCCCCAAGCGCATTGGCGCCCTGGATTCCGGCGCGGCCTGGCGGGTTCTGGTGGATGAGTAAATCGCTTGCGTCACGGCGGTCACCTCTAGCGAAGACTTCTGGCATTCCAGGCCGGGGCCTCGGGGAGGGGCGATACCCCTCCGGTAAGACCGACCAGTCGTGCTATTTTTTATTTCAAAAAAAGACAACATCCTGCCGTCTTGAAATTCAGCCCGATCTGTCTCGCGGGAGGCGTCTCGCGCAGGTGCCTCCTCATCCTTGGCTACTTGCGCACGGGCTGCGCAAGCTCGGCGCGGCGGAGCAGTGCCTCGAACGCCCGGCGGGCCATGGTCTCGGCATCTTCACGGCCCAGCAGCTTGTAAGACTGTTGAAAGGACATACCGATGCCAACCATCTCGAAGGCGAACTGCCGCGCGTCTTGTGCCGGCGAAAGATCGCCTTCTTCGATCGCGTCGGTCACGGCCCTGGCGATGAGGCTATGCCAGTCTTTCAGCGATTGCACCACCTGATCCCTGACGGCGCCAGGGCGGTCGCGGTATTCCTGGCCTAGCGCCATGAACAGGCAGCGGCCTTTATTGACGGACCCACCGAGCCAGAGCATGTACCCATCGAAGAGAGCTTGCACCCGGCGCGTGCCGCGCGGCAGGCGCATGGCCGGCCTGAAGACGATGTCCGAAAAGCGTTCCAGGGCGAGCGCCAAAACGGCTTGCTGCAAGGCTTCTTTTGACTTGAAGTGCGCGTAGAGCCCGCTCTTGGACATGCTGGTGTCGGCGGCCAAGGTGGCGAGCGACAATTGCTCGAACCCGACCTGGGCGGCGGTGTCCAGGGCCTGCTCGATGATGGCTGCGCGGGTAAGTTGTCCTTTCTGCATGTCGAAAGAATAGCACGACCGGTCGTATTGTCAACTTCGCGCTTGTGCGTTTTCGTCAACCTATTTCACTGCCGCCCGTTATGTCACCACGGAGGCAGATAATTGTGCTGTATCGGACCTATTGACAGGCTAGGATTAGCCTGCGCAGGGTGCCAACAAGAAATCTGCACAAAGTGTTGCCCTGATTACATACGGAACGCTTTGCGTGCTCTATACTCGAATGCACGTCCGCGCACTTTTTTTTCATTGGTGACTGGAGACCGACATGAACAGTACAGCCGTGCCTAGAGGCGCTAGCGAACCGTTCCGGCAACTGCGGGCGTTGCGCCGAGCGCGAAAGCTCAAGCAGGAAGACGTCGCCCGTAAGGCCGGGATCTCCCGGGAAGCTTACTTGCGGGCAGAATCGGGTCAAGCCGACCCCCGCATGTCGACTTTCCTAGCGGCTTGCGAGGCGCTAGGCCTGGAAGTGGTGCTGGCACCCCAGCATCTTGCTGCCGACGTCAACGCGTTTATTGCCAGCCGCAATGGCGGCGTCACGGCCGCTTCCATGGCCGGGCAGCCGCCTGCCGCAACGCCTACCGCCGCAAGCCCTGCACCGGCCACCCCGGTCGGCACAGGCTTCGCGTCGAGCCCGGGCGAAGGTCACAAGCCAGCCTGAGCACTCGTGCTGGTTCCGGCCGGGTCTGCGGCCGGACTGGCGCGCGCTTGTCATACCGGCAGCGGGCACGCCCCCACGTGCCTGCTGCTGGGGTTTTGCCTGCTTTACATGGATGGCCGGATGCCGCGCCTAGCGGCATGCGCCTGTCTTTGACGGCCTCGGCCCCGTGCCGAGGCCGGGTCGTTCGTTTGCCTGTCGAGCCTGTCGCTTTCTCCCAGTTCGTCTTGCCTCTCTTGTCTGCCTGACTTTGCTCGGGCTGCCTGCGCTTGTGTGCCGTCTGGCGTCACGTCTTTGTCTCAGCCTGTCCTTCGCGCCTAACCTACAAACCTACAAACGTAGTGTCCACCGGTTTTCGCCGTCCACGGCGAAATAAGGGCCGATACKGGTTTGACACGTCCGAGACCTGAGATTACGATATGGTAAATCAATTACGGATTGGGAAATTCACGATCCAGCGTTCAAAAAGACACCGCTAGTGTGATCACTCGGCCACTATGCCCGCTGCGGCAGTGGCCCGAGGCGTAGGGAGACAAGCCAATGCCGCTGAGTACCGAACCCAACCTTGCCCGTCCGGACGACTTCTACGAGGCGCTGATCGACATGCATCGCGATCTCTCCGACGCGCAGAGCCAGGCCGCCAACGCGCAACTGATCCTGCTGCTGGCCAATCACATCGGCGATCTTGCTGTTCTGCAGGAAGCCATGGAGCTAGCCCGCGCGGGCGTGCTCGATTCATCGAAAGCGAAATCGCAAGCGTAAGAGGAAGACCCAAGATATGACGCAGACGCAATTGAACGTTGTGAACGTGCAAGGGCAGGCGCCCGACCACGGCACGCCAGGCTACCAATCCGGTTTTGCCAACGAGTTCGCCACCGAGGCACTGCCCGRTGCGTTGCCGGTGGGGCAGAACTCGCCCCAGCGCGCGCCGTATGGCCTGTATGCCGAGCAGATTTCCGGTACGGCGTTTACCGCGCCGCGCGCGCACAACCGGCGCAGCTGGTGCTATCGCATTCGCCCGGCGGCGATGCATGAGCCGTTCACGCGGGTCGAGCAGTCGCGCATCGTCAGCCATTTCGATGCGGTGCCGCCATCGCCCAACCAGATGCGCTGGAGCCCGCCGGCGATGCCCAAGGAGCCCACCGACTTTGTCGACGGCATCGTCACCATGGCCGGCAACGGCGGCCCGGAAGCCATGTCGGGCTGCGGCATTCACCTGTACCTGGCCAACCGGTCGATGACGGACCGCTTCTTCTACAACGCCGACGGCGAGATGCTGATCGTGCCGCAGCAGGGCAGGCTGCGCGTGGCGACCGAGATGGGCCTGCTGGACGTCGAGCCGCAGGAGATCGTGGTGATCCCGCGCGGCGTGCGTTTTCGCGTGGAGCTGCCGGATGGCGAGGCGCGCGGCTATATCTGCGAAAACTACGGCGCCTTGTTCCGCTTGCCCGACCTGGGCGTCATCGGCTCCAATGGCCTGGCCAATCCGCGTGACTTCCTCACGCCGCATGCATGGTACGAGGATCGCGAGGGCGATTTCGAGCTGGTGGCGAAGTTCCAGGGCAACCTGTGGCGTGCCGCGATCGGGCACTCACCGCTGGATGTGGTGGCCTGGCATGGCAATTACGCGCCGTACAAGTACGACCTGCGCCGCTTCAATACCATCGGCTCGATCAGCTTCGATCACCCGGACCCCTCGATTTTCCTGGTGCTGCAAAGCCCGTCCGACACCCCGGGCGTGGACAGCATCGATTTCGTCATCTTTGGCCCGCGCTGGCTGGCGATGCAGAACTCCTTCCGCCCGCCCTGGTTCCACCGCAATATCGCCAGCGAGTTCATGGGTCTGATCGACGGAGTCTACGATGCCAAGGCCGATGGCTTCTCGCCTGGCGGCGCCAGCCTGCACAACTGCATGAGCGGCCACGGCCCGGATGCCGAGACGTTCGCCAAGGCCACCGCCGCGGATACCTCGCAGCCGCACCGCATCAGCGATACCATGGCGTTCATGTTCGAGACGCCGGCCGTGATCCGGCCGACACCGTATGCAGCAGAGTCGGCGCAGTTGCAGGACGACTACTACAGGTGCTGGCAAGGCTTGAAGAAGCATTTCAACCCCAACGAGCGCTGATCCTCAAGTCCCAGGGCCGGCTTCGTCCGGCCAACCATCATGATTCCAGGGTGCGCGCGCGGCGCATGTCGCCGGCACCCTTGTCATTCCCCTCCGGAGCCCCCGATGACCACTGTCCAGCAGAGTTGGATCGAATCCGCCAATGATGGCGTTACGCATTTCCCGCTGCAGAACCTGCCCTATGGCATCTTTTCCCCGAACGGGCAGGGCCCGCGCGTAGGCGTCRCCATCGGCGACTTCATTCTCGACCTGTCCGTGCTGGACGAGGCCGGCCTGCTGCCTGCTTCCGTCAAAGGCGTGTTTGGCGGCGCCACGCTCAATGCCTTCATCGCGCTCGGCAAGCCGGCATGGACCGAAACCCGCCAGCGCCTGACGTCCTTGCTGGCAGCGGACGACACCACCTTGCATCCCAAGTCGGCCCTGCATGAGCAGGCCCTGGTGCCGATGGCCTGGGCTACCATGCACCTGCCGGTGGACATCCCCGGCTACACCGATTTCTACTCCTCGCGCGAGCACGCCACCAACGTCGGCCGCATGTTCCGCGATCCGGACAATGCGCTGCTGCCCAACTGGCTGGAGATTCCCATCGGCTACAACGGCCGCGCCAGCTCGGTGGTGGTGAGCGGCACGGAACTGCGTCGCCCAAAGGGGCAGATCAAGCTGCCGAACGCGCCGCGCCCGGTCTTTACGGCTTGCCAGAAGCTCGACTACGAACTGGAAATGGCCTTCATCGTCGGCAAGCCGTCGACCCTGGGCGAGCCGGTCAGCACCGCTGCGGCGGCCGGGCACATGTTCGGCATGGTGATCCTCAACGACTGGAGCGCGCGCGATATCCAGCAGTGGGAGTACGTGCCGCTGGGCCCGTTCAACAGCAAGGGCTTCGGCACCTCGATCTCCCCGTGGGTGGTCACCATGGACGCGCTCGAGCCGTTCCGCCGCGACAATCCGGTGCAATCGCCCGAGCCGCTGGCGTATCTGCAGCAGCCCGAGCGCAATGCCTATGACATCGCACTGGAAGTCTCGCTACGCCCCGAAGGCGCGGCGCAGGCCACCACCGTCTGCCGCACCAACTTCAAGGCCATGTACTGGACCATGGTCCAGCAACTGGCGCACCACACCGTGTCCGGCTGCAATGTCCGTGTGGGCGACCTGATGGGCTCCGGCACCATCAGCGGCACCACGCCGGATTCCTATGGCAGCCTGCTGGAACTGACCCGTAACGGTGCCGAACCTTTGACGCTGGCGGACGGCGGCAAGCGCGGCTTCCTGGAGGACGGCGACGAAGTGGTCATGGCTGGCTGGTGCCAGGGCGACGGCTATCGCGTCGGCTTTGGCGAGGTGGGAGGAAAGATCCTGCCCGCGCTGTAAGCCGCATCAGGCTCGTTTTGCCAAGGACCCCCGCCCGCTACGCCAGGCGGGGGATAGTCCGCTCGCACGCCCCCTCACTCTCATCCCCCCGTTTCCCTCCCGGCCTTGACAGGCATGGCTATGCCACCGCATGGCCGGCTGGCGCGCGCCGTTACAATTGACAACCTTCTTAACCTTCTTGCATCCCCTGTTGCCGCGCCTTTGTGCGAGAATTCGGCCCTGACAAAATGGGCGAGTCAAAGTTCGGCATTCCTGCCAAAAATGATGTTTTGATTGTCCCACGGCTGACGCCGATGGGTCGCCTGGGGTCAGTTTTGCGGGTTTTCGGTCGTTAACACCGATTTAATACCAACTTAATCCCGACTCGCAGACGGGCAACGTCATTTGCCGGCAGGCAGCCATGTCCGMCACGGCAGCGGCCCCGGAGTCAATGCAAGACAAGTATTCGAGTAGCAATCAAGCGGAAAACCCGGGCAAACAGGCGGTATCTGCCCACAAAATTCGGCAACGGGTGTGATTCGTGATGTGTGCGAAACGCCTGCGTGTCTGCTGGCGCCGGTGTGCATCACCCGCGCGCCGGCGGCGACCCGCCTTTTCATCCACCCTACGCGAACGGCACGGCAATGGAATTTGGTATTCGCGCATGGGCGGCATGTGCAGCACAACTAGAAACGCAGCAAGCCTGGCAGGCCTGGAGCCGCGCGCCCTGGCTGCCTAAAGGCGACGCATTGCCCACGCTGGCCGCCATGGCTCCGATGCTGCGCCGCAGGATCACCGCGCTGGGCCGCGCGGCCCTGCACCCCGCCTATGCCTGCCAGCCGGGCGTGGATGGCATTCCCGTCATCTTTGCATCGCGCCACGGCGACACCCTGCGCCCGCTGCAAATGCTTGGCGACCTTGCCGGCGGCGAGCCCTTGTCGCCCACGGCCTTCGGCCTGTCCGTGCATAACGCCATCGGCGCGCTGTATTCGATCGACCGGGGCGATCCGGGCAACCTGCAAGCCCTGGCCGCGGGCCGCGATACGGTAGAGGCCGCAGTGGTGGAAGCGTGCGGCCTGCTGGCCGACGGCGCCCCGGAAGTCTTGCTGGTGCACTACGAGGCGCCGCTGCCCGAGGCCTATGCCGTCTTCGCGGACGAACCGGAGTGCCTGTTCGGCTGGGCGTGGCGGGTCGGCATGCCGCGGGCGGGGCAACCGGTGTTCAGCCTTGAGGTGATGGGGGAGGCCCTGCCGGCCGCCGCCGGCGCGACGCTGCCGCATGGGCTGGAGGTGCTGCGCTTCATGCTGTCGGGCGACGCCGAGTTGCGCCACGCCGGGGAGCGTGCCGGCTGGAGGTGGCAGCGACATGGTTGAGCGCCTGGACCGGGCCTGGCGCGTCTGCGCGACCGGGCTGTGCTTCTCCAGCTTCGGCGTCGGCGGGCTTGTGCTGCGGGTGCTGGTGTTCCCGTTGCTTGCCGTCTTGCTGTGGTCTTCGRCGCGCCGGCAGCGGGTCTGCAAGAACGTGGTGCATTACGCGTTCCGGCTTTTCCTGTGGCTGATGCGCTCGGTCGGGGTGATCCGCTACGAGGTGCTGCATCCCGAGCGGCTGCGTCGCCAGGGCTTGCTGATCGTGGCCAACCATCCGTCGCTGATCGATGTCGTCTTTCTGATCGCGCTGACGCGCCAGGCCGATTGCGTGGTGCGCTCCGGCCTGGCCCACAACCCGTTTACCCGTGGCCCGGTGCGCGCCACCGGCTACGTCTGCAATGACTCCGGTGCAGGCATGGTGGATGACTGCATTGCCTCGCTKCGCGCKGGTAATAATCTCGTCATCTTCCCCGAGGGCACGCGCACGCCGCTGCAAGGCCCGCTGCGCCTGCAACGGGGTGCGGCCAATGTCGCGGTGCGCGGCGGCTTTGCGCTTACGCCTGTGGTGATCCGGTGCGAGCCGCCCACGCTCACCAAGGGTGAGAAGTGGTATCGCGTGCCGGCCCGCAGGCCTCGTTTCATCATTGACGTGCGAGAGGATGTCAGTGTCGCCCAGATGGTGCCGTCCGGACTGGACGACGCGCTTGCGGTACGGCACCTGACCCAATCGCTATCTGAGTTTTTTTCCTGGGAGGTCCGCCGTGACGGCGCTTGAGCAAGAAATCAAGGAACTGATCATTTCATCGTTGTCGCTGGAGGATATCGGCGTGGACGATATCGACGCCGACGCACCGCTGTTCATCGAAGGGCTGGGCCTGGATTCGATCGATGCGCTCGAACTCGGGCTGGCGCTGCAAAAGCGCTACGGCGTCACCATGAACGGCGACAAGGAAGACATGCGCGCGCGCTTTGCCAGCGTGACAGCGCTGGCAACGTTCGTMGCATCTCAGCGCGCTGGCCAGGCTTCTGCCTGAACCCGTGCGCGACACACCAAGGATCCACATACCACTTGCCAGGCCGGCAACCACAGCCGGTCATAGCCGAACAGGGGGAAGCCCATCATGACCCATGACGAAATCTTTGCGCGGGTGGCCGCGGTGCTCGAGGAAACCTTCGAGATCGACCCGGCCCGCATTCGTCCCGAAGCCCGTCTCTACGACGACCTGGACATCGACAGCATCGACGCGGTCGACCTGCTGGTGAAGCTCAAGCCGATGCTGAACAAGCCGATCAAGCCGGAGCAGTTCAAGGCCGTGCGCACCGTGCAGGACGTGGTGCAGGCGCTGGCSYWGCTGATCGACTCGCCSGCCACSGCCTGAGCGCCCATGCCCGTGCGTAAATTGCTGCTCGGCGTGTTGACGCTGTGCTATCCGGTGGCGATCTACTTCGGCCTGCAGCATTGGTCGCCGCGCGTGATGGCGCTGGCGCTGGTGGCATTGGCGCTGCTGCGCGCCCTGACCAGCCGCCAGGCCGGCTGGCGCCTGCTTGCCGTGGCCGCCGCCGTGCTGGCCGCGATCGTGGCCGCGTCCAACCACGCATTGCCCCTCAAGCTGTATCCCGTGCTGGTCAATGCCGCGATGCTGGGCTTGTTTGGCTGGAGCCTGCGGCACCCGCCCAGCCTGGTGGAGCGGCTGGCGCGGCTGCGCGAGCCGGACCTGCCGCCCTCGGGCGTGGCGTACACGCGCCGCGTGACGCAAGCCTGGTGCGTGTTCTTCGTGTGCAACGGCACGGTAGCCGCGCTGACCGCCGTGCTGGCCAGCGACCGCATCTGGGCACTCTATAACGGCGGTATCGCCTACGGGTTGATCGGCGCCATGTTCGCCGGCGAATGGCTGGTGCGCCAGCGTGTGATGGCAAGGGGGCGGCATGGCTGAGTGGCTGGGCGTAAGCGGGTTGATGGCGGCGCTGGCCCAGCGCTCGCACGTGGTCGCGCATGGCGCGGCCGGCGCTACCACCGCACCGGAGTTTGTGCGGCGCGTGGCCGCCTGGCGGCAAGCGTTTGCTGCCGCGCCGGGGAAATCCTGGGCGCTCTACATCGAATCGACCGCCGAGTTCGCGGCGGCGCTGTTCGGCGCCTGGCACGCGGGCAAGCACGTGGTGCTGCCCGGCGACACGCGCGCCGAAACGCTGGCGGCATTGCGCGAGCGCGCCGATGGCTGCGCCGGCGAGTTGCCCGATGGCCTGTGGCCGCAAGCATCGATCGAGCCGGCCAACGGCAGCATGGACTGGCCTGCGCTGGCGCCAAGCGACACGCTGGTGACGATGTTCACCTCAGGCTCCACCGGCGCGCCCGGCGCCATCGTCAAGCACCTGTCGCAGCTCGACGCGGAAGTGCAGGCGTTGCAGGCCGCGTTCGGCGCGGGGCTGCCGGCGCAGCTGAGAGTGCTCGCAACGGTGTCGCACCAGCATATCTACGGCCTGTTGTTCTGCGTGTTGTGGCCGCTCGCGGCAGCGCGCGCCATGCCGGCGGACCGGCTCGCGTTCCATGAGGAAATCGTGCGCGCGTGCGGGGATGCCCCGGTGCTGCTGGTCACCAGCCCGGCGCACCTGCGGCGCATGCCGCAAGCGCTCGACTGGTCTGCCGCCCGCGGCGTGCTGCGCGCCGTGTTTTCATCGGGCGGGCCTTTGCCGCCGGAGGCCGCGGCCGACGCGCTGCGCCACCTGGGACAAGCCCCCATTGAAGTGTTCGGCAGCTCGGAAACCGGCGGCATCGCCTGGCGGCAGCGTGCCCGCCACGAAGACCGCTGGACTCCGCTGCCGGGCGTGCAATGGCGCTTGCAGGACGGCTTCCTGGCGGTGCGCTCCGCGCACCTTCCGGACGACGGCTGGTTTCTGTGCGCGGACCATGTGCTGCCCGCCGCGGATGGTGGCTTCACCCTGGCGGGCCGGGCCGACCGCATCGTCAAGATCGAGGAAAAGCGCGTATCGCTGACCCAGGTCGAGCAGGCGCTGGCCGCGTCGCCGCTGGTGCGGGAGGCGCGTGTGGTACTGCTGGAGCTGGATGTCGGCACGCGCCTTGGCGCCGTGCTGGTGCCCAGCGAGAGCGGCGCGGCCATGCTGGCCGGGCAGGGCCGCGTGGCGCTGCTTGCCGCGTTGCGCGCCCGCCTTGCGGATGCCGTGGACGCGGTGGTGG
>NZ_JBFTSF010000017.1:0-43706 GCF_056399905.1 Cupriavidus sp. 01L46 | reverse complement strand
GCTTTGCGCAAGACGTCGCGCGAGCGCAACCAAGCGTTGCGTGCGGCGGGCATCCCCCAATTCGGCTGCGCCAAATTCGTCGATCGCCCAGTCGTCGGAGTCGGAGGTGGAAGGCAATGGCGTACATCGCGGTGAATGACGGCAAGCAAGTTAACACAGGTTTACAGCGGTTTACAACCGCTTTTCCACCTTCGCCCCCCAGATTTGTGGGTAATCCTGAGCATGGGGAGAGGGGAGCAAACCAGCGCTAGATCAAGCCGTTCAAACTCTCACGGCCGGTACCGTCACGGTCTTGCGCACCGGGCTTGAGAGCACCAGCGATGTGGTCACCGAGCCGTGGGCCGCGAGCGTGTCGACCACGTGCTCCAGGTCGGCCGGATCGGCGATGGCGCAACGCACGATAAAGCAATGCGCCCCGGTCACGCGATCGGCGCTCAGCACTTCGGGCATGCTCTCGAACAGCTTCACATACTTCTGGATATAGGCGTGCGTGGTCTCGATATGGATGATCGCCTGCAGGCCGACACCCAGCGCGCGCAGGTTCACCCGCGCACCGTAGCCCTCGATCACGCCCGCGTCTTCGAGCTTGCGCACGCGCTCGCTCATGGCCGGCTGCGACAAGCCGATGCGTTTGCCCAGCGCTGCCAGGCTCTGCCGGGCATCGGCCTGCAGCGCCTCCAGGATCAGTCGGTCTTTCTTGTCCAGTTCCACCCCATCCTCCTATGGCACCTGTCGTGCGCCACCGATGATTCATCGGTGCGCGGTGCCGATTTCCGATGCCTTGCCATTCATGGCGATGGCGTGCCGCGATTATGCTGGAACTCCGCGCGGCTCAATGCGCAACCCGATATCCTTCCGGAGGCAATATGCAACTCATCGGCATGCTCGACTCACCCTATGTGCGCCGCGTGGCGATCTCGCTGCGGCTGCTGGACCTGCCGTTCGAGCATCAGGCCGTCTCGGTGTTCAGCACGTTCGAGCAGTTTCGCGCGATCAATCCCGTGGTGAAGGCGCCCACCCTGGTTTGCGACAACGGCGTGGTGCTGATGGAGTCCGGCCTGATCCTCGACTACGCCGAGACGCTGGCCGCGCGCAGCCTGATGCCCGCGCGGCAAGAGCAGCGCCAGCACGCCTTGCGCGTGATCGGCCTGGCGCTCGCCGCCTGCGAAAAAACGGTGCAGATCGTCTATGAGCGCAACCTGCGCCCGGCGGAAAAACAGCACGAGCCGTGGATCGAGCGCGTGCAGGGGCAGTTGCATGCCGCCTACGGGGCGCTGGAGACGGAACTGACGGGGGCCGCGCTTCCCGCGGACGAGCGCTTGCTTACGCAGGCCGAGGTGAGCGCCGCCGTGGCGTGGAGCTTCACGCAGCTGATGCTGCCCGCATGCGTCGAGGCGCCGGCATATCCTGCGCTGGCGGCGTTCAGCGCGGCGGCCGAACGCCTTGCCGTGTTCAAGGACACACCGCAGACCTGATCCACTGCCGCGCGCCAGCCGTGCTTAGTGCGCCAGCAGGGCCTGGGCAAGCGCGCGCAGCAGGCCGGCGCCGTCGCCGCGCCAGGCGCTGCCATGCATGCAGGCCAGGGTGGTCGGCTGCAGCAGCGCCATGCGTTCCAGCATGGCGCCGGCGCTCGGCGTGTGGGAGAAATAATCCATGCCGCGCCGGAACGCTTCGCTCGGCCCGAGGATGTCGGCCTCGGTCAGAGGCGGGAGTTCGGCACCGCCCTGGCTGAACAAGTCGCTGCAGAGCAGCGTGCCGGTGTGTTCCTCCATCATGAGCCCGCACTCCCAGGCATGCGGCAAGTGCGGCGTATCGAACCAGCGCACGGTATGGCGGCCAAGCGGCACGGCTTGCCCGTCCGCCAGGCCCTGCGCGGGCCGGTCGGCCAGGTCGTTGACGGACACCATCGCGGCAACGGTGCCGCACAGCGGCGATGCGTGGGGCGCCGCCGCAAGCCATTCATTGAGCGAGCCGCACTCGTCGGCTTCCACGTGCGAAAAGGCAATATGACGCAGCCTGCCCGGTGCGATCACGCTGGCGACGGCTTCATGCACCAACGGGAACATCTTGCGCAGCCCCGTATGGAACAACAGCGGCTCGTCGTCGACGATCAGGTACTGGTTGAAGGAGAAGCCGCCCGGGCCCCCGTCGATGTGGACCGGGGTATTGATCCGATAGATCCCGTCCGCGATTTCGTGGACGTTGGTGCCCGACCGGGCGTTGGTGACGGTCATCGTTGTCTCCTGGAAATCGTCTGGGCGCGGGAGCCCGGCCGTCGGCGCCGGCCTGCTTCATTCTAGTCACTGCAACGCCACAGGCATGCCACCTTTTGCCTGGCCGGGCGGCACATGTGACGCTCGACGGCGCAAAATAGGGGCGACGGATCCGACGATCCGACGCTCCGGCGAGCAGGCAGCCGCGCCAGCCGGGAGGAGGGAAAAGCGCGATGGATGACGTGACTCGGACAGCGCGCGACAGCGTGCGTCTGTTCCTGTGCGGCGATGTGATGACCGGCCGTGGCATCGACCAGATCCTGCCGCATCCGGGCAAGCCGCACCTGTTCGAGGGCTGGCTACGCTCGGCAGTCGATTATGTCGAGCTGGCCGAGCGTGCCACAGGCGCGATACAGCGGCCGGTTGATCCCGCTTATCCGTGGGGCGACGCGCTCGCGCAGCTGGATCGCTTCCAGCCGGATGTGCGCATCGTCAACCTGGAAACGGCCGTCACCGCGAGCGAGGACGCACAGCCAGGCAAGGGCATCCACTACCGGATGCACCCCGCCAATGTGGCGTGCCTGAGCAGCGCGCGGCTCGATTGCTGCGTGCTGGCGAACAACCACGTGCTGGACTGGGGGCGCGCCGGGCTCGACGAAACCCTGGCAACCTTGCACGGCGCTGGCATGCGGACCGCGGGCGCCGGACGCGACGAGGCGCAGGCCAGCGCGCCTGCGGCGATCGCGCTCGCGCAAGGGGCAAGGGTGCTCGTCTTTGCCTATGCCACCGCGGCGAGCGGCGTGCCGGCAGACTGGGCCGCGGCCCCCGGGCGCGCCGGCATCCATTTCCTGCCCGACATTTCAGTGCGCGCGGCCGATGGGGTTGCCCGCCTGACGGCAGCGGCGAAGGGCGCGGGCGATATCCTGGTGGTGTCGCTGCATTGGGGCGGCAACTGGGGCTTCGACATTTCGCGCCAGGAGCAGGCCTTCGCGCACCGGCTGATCGATGCGGGCGGCGCCGATATCGTGTACGGGCACTCGTCCCATCACATCAGGGGTGCCGAGGTGTATCGCGGCCGCCTGATTCTCTATGGCTGCGGTGACTTCCTCAACGACTACGAAGGCATCGGCGGATACGAGCGATACCGGCCCGACCTGGCCTTGATGTACTTCCCGCTTGTCGACGGCGCAACCGGCGCATTGCGCCAGTTGTCCGCGGTGCCGATGCAGATCCGTCATTTCAGCCTGCGCCGCGCGCCGGCGCAAGGCGTGTCGTGGCTCTGCGCCACGCTGGACCGGGAAAGCGGCAAGCAGGGCACGCACGCGACCCGCGCGGCGGACGATACGCTGGCGTTGCGCTGGGACGGCTAGCGCGCTACGCGCGCATGGCTTTCGCCATCTCGCTCGTGGCGTGCCAGCCCAGCGCGACATACAGCGACCGCCCCATCTCGGTGGCATGCAGGATCGCATACTGGAGGTCGCGCCTGGCGAACTCATCTTCCGCCAGCTGCATGAGGCGGCGCCCCAGCCCCTGCTTGCGATGCGTTGCCTCCACATACACGTTCAGCACGTAGCCACGCTTGTCCTGCATGGGATGGGCCGGATGCGGCGGCCAGTCGATCGCCATCAGGCCGATGCCGCCCACCGGCTGGCCCTGGTCCACCAGCACGAAGCCGAAGTAGCTGCCATCGCGCAGGCGCGGCACAAGCCACGGCCGGAACTGCTGCGTCATGGCCTGCAGCACCTCATCGCCGCGCCCGGCCTCGCGGAACATGGATTCGCGATGGCGGCAGACCAACTCGACATCATCGGCATCAAGCGGGCGGACTTCCATGACAGGCTTCCTTGGGGATTTGCGTGGGTGGTGGGAGAGAGAGTTTGCGCGGCGCGCACCGCCATCCTAACGCAGTGCCTTGCGATTTGGAGAACTTCCCACCGGCGCCATGGCCCGAAGCCGGGAAACAAAAAAAAGCGAAGCGCTGTTGGCGCTTCGCTTCGAGGCCATCCGGCAGACCGCACCGGATGGCAGGATGAACCTGTCTGCCTTACTGCGTGGTCACCGCCGGCTTGACGTCCGCCGAGGCCACCGGTCCGGTCTCGCTCAGGCCGCCGCCAAGCGACCGGTACAGGTCGATGGCATTGTTCAGGCGCAGCTGCCGCGCCTGGATCAGGGCCTGGTCGGCAGCGAACAGCTGACGCTGCGAGTCGAGCTGGTCCAGCTGGCTGGCCACGCCGTTCGTGAAGCGCAACGTCGACAACTCGTAGCGCGCTGCCTCGGCGTTGCGCACCTGCTCCTGGCTGGTAACCTGCTCCTCCAGCGTGCCGCGCGCCACCAGTGCATCCGCCACTTCCGCGAAGGCCGTCTGGATGGTCTTCTCGTAGTTGGCGATCTGGATATTCTTGCGCACGTTGGTCAGGTCCAGGTTGGACAGGTTCCGGCCGTAGTCGAAGATCGGCAGCACCAGCTGCGGTGCGAACGACCACGCGCCGGTACCGGAGTCGAACAGGCTCGAGAACGTCGGGCTGATCGCACCAGCGTTGGCGGTGAGCGTAATGCGCGGGAAGAACGCAGCGCGCGCCGCACCGATATTGGCGTTGGCGGAGCGCAGCAACTGCTCGGCCTGGCGGATGTCGGGACGCTGCTCGAGCAGGTCCGACGGCAGCCCTGCCGGGATGTCGCTGATGATGCGCTCGTCCGACAGGCGCATCGGTGCGGGCAGGTTCTCGATGGTGCCAAGCGGCTTGCCCACCAGCACCTCAAGCGCGTTCTGCGCCTGCGCGCGCTGCCGTGCCAGCTGTGCGGCGGAAACGCGGGCCTGCGCCACCAGCGATTCGTTGTCGCGCAGGTCCAGCGCCGACGTGGCGCCCGCATCGAAGCGTTGCTTGGCCAGGCTCAGCGTGTACTCGCGCGTCTTCAGCGTGTTCTGCGCGAGCTCGTACTGCTCGGCGAAGGAGCGCTCGGACAGGTAGGCCTTGGCGACTTCGGAGACCAGCGAGATCTGCGCGGAACGGCGTGCTTCCTCGGTGGCGAAGTACTGCGACAGCGCCGCGTTGGACAGGCTGCGCACGCGGCCGAAGAAGTCCAGCTCGAACGAAGTCACTCCGGCACCCGCCTGGAAGTACTCGGAAACAACCGGCTTGCCGGTGGCCGACTGCAGGGCCGGGGTGCGCGAACGGTTGAAACCGCCGGTGGCGTTCACCGTGGGCAGCAGGTCGGCGCGCTGCACCTGGTACAGCGCGCGCGCTTCCTCGATGCGCAGCGCGGCAGTGCGCAGGTCGCGGTTGTTCTCCAGCGAGGTCGCGATGAGGCCTTGCAGGCGCGGGTCGCGGAAGAACTCGCGCCAGCCGATCTCGCTCGCCCGGCGGGTTTCGCCGGTCTTCACTTCGGCGGCCGCGTAGCCTTCCGGCGCAGCCGGGAAGCTGGTGGCCACCGGCGGGGCAGGGCGTTCATAAACGGGTGCCAGTGTGCAACCCGAGAGGACGCCCGCCACCAGCAACAGCGTGGTCAGTGTCTTTGTCATGTCAGATTCCTTCCTTGGGTTCGAGCCCTTGCTCGTTCAGCATCTGCTCTCGCTTGCTGCCCTTGAAGCGGCTACGGATCACCACGAAGAACACCGGCACCAGGAAAATCGCCAGCACCGTGGCAGTGATCATGCCGCCGATCACGCTGGTACCGATGGCGCGCTGGCCACCCGAGCCCGCGCCGCTGGCGATCGCCAGAGGCAGCACGCCCAGGATAAAGGCCATCGAGGTCATCAGGATCGGGCGGAACCGCAGGTGCACGGCTTCGAGCGTAGCGTCGATGACGCCACGGCCCTGGGCCTGCAGATCCTTGGCGAATTCCACGATCAGGATGGCGTTCTTCGCCGACAAGCCAATCGTCGCGATCAGGCCCACCTTGAAGTACACGTCGTTGGGCATGCCGCGCAGGGTCACGCCGAGCAGCGCGCCCAGCACGCCGAGCGGCACCACCAGCAGCACCGCGACCGGGATCGACCAGCTCTCATACAGCGCGGCCAGGCACAGGAACACGATGATCAGCGACAGCGTGTACAGCATCGGCTCTTGCGAACCGGCCAGGCGCTCTTCATAGGACTGGCCCGACCACTCGAAGCCGAAGCCCGGCGGCAGCTTGGCGAAGTTGTCTTCCATGATCTTCATGGCTTCGCCGGTGCTGCGTCCCGGAGCGGCCTGGCCAGCGATCTTCACCGCCGGCAAGCCGTTGTAGCGCTCCAGGCGCGGCGAGCCCATGATCCACTTGGAAGTGGCAAAGGCGGCGAACGCAACCATGTCGCCGTTCTTGTTCTTCACGCGCAGCTTGGTCAGGTCGTCGGGCAGCTTGCGGTCGTCGCCTTCCGCCTGGGCGATCACCTTGCGCACACGGCCTTCATAGATGAAGTCGTTGACGTAGGAGGAGCCGAAGGCGATGGCCACCGTGGCGTTGATGTTGGCCACCGAGACGCCCAGCGCGCGTGCCTTCTCGCGGTCAATGTCGATCTGCAGTTGCGGCGCGTCTTCCTGGCCTTCGGGGCGAACGCCCACCAGCGCAGGATTCTTCGCCGCCATGCCGAGCATCATGTTGCGCGCTTCCATCAGCTTGGCGTGACCCTGGCCGGTGCGGTCCTGCAGGCGGAAGTCGAAGCCCGAGGAGTTGCCCAGCTCGGAGATCGCCGGCGGGTTAAGCGGGAAGATGATGGCGTCCTTGATGAAGGACAGCGCACCAAACGCCCGGCCAACCAGTGCCTGCGCGGTCTCGTCCTTGCCGGTGCGTTCCTTCCAGTCCTTCAGGCGCACGAACGCGATACCGCCATTCTGGCCGCGGCCGAAGAAGGAAAAGCCCGCCACGGTGATCATCTGGTCCACCACCTTGGATTCCTTCTGCAGGTAGTAGTCCTCGATCTGCTTGAGCACGCCGATGGTACGTTCCTGCGTGGCGCCGTTGGGCAGCTGCACCACCGTGATCATGTAGCCCTGGTCTTCCTCGGGGAGGAAGGAAGAGGGCAGGCGCTTGAACAGCACCACCATGCCGACGACGATGACCGCGTAGATGATCAGGTAGCGTCCGGCGCGCGCCAGGATGCGGCCCACCATGCTCTGGTAGCCGGTGGCGGCGCGTGCGAAGGTGCGGTTGAACCAGCCGAAGAAGCCCTTCTTCTCGTGGTGGTGGCCAGCCTCGACCGGCTTGAGCAACGTGGCGCACAGCGCCGGCGTGAGCGTCAAGGCCAGCAGCGCCGAGAACGCGATCGACGCGATCAGCGACAGCGAGAACTGACGGTAGATGTTACCCACCGAGCCCGAGAAGAATGCCATCGGGATGAACACAGCGGTCAGCACCAGCGTAATGCCGACGATGGCGCCGGTGATCTGGCCCATGGCCTTGCGCGTGGCGTCGCGTGGCGAGAGTCCTTCCTCGCTCATGATCCGCTCGACGTTTTCCACCACCACGATCGCATCGTCCACCAGGATACCGATCGCCAGCACCATGCCGAACATGGTCAGCACGTTGATGGAGAAGCCGAACGCCAGCAGCATGCCGGTGGTGCCCAGCAGGGCAACCGGCACCACCACCGTCGGGATGATGGTGGCGCGGATGTTCTGCAGGAACAGGTACATCACCAGGAACACCAGCACCACGGCTTCGACCAGGGTCTTGATCACTTCCTCGATCGAGATCTTGACGAAGGCCGAGGTGTCGTAAGGCACGGTGTACTGGTAGTCGGCCGGGAAGAACTTGGAGAGCTCTTCCATCTTGGCGCGCACCGCGGTGGCGGTGGCCAGGGCGTTGCCGCTCGGGGCCAGCTTGATGGCGATGGCCGCCGACGCCTTGCCGTTGGTACGGGCCAGCGTGGAGTAGTCGGCACCGCCGAGTTCGACGCGGCCGATGTCCTTGATGCGTACCGAGGAGCCGTCCGGGTTCGTGCGCAGCAGGATGTTGGCGAACTGCTCCGGCGTGGTGAGGCGGCTCTCGGTGGTGACGGTGGCGTTGAGCTCCGTGCCCTTGGGCGACGGCGTGCCGCCCAGCTCGCCCACGGCGACCTGGACGTTCTGCTCCGAGATGGCGGCGGTGACGTCCTGCGGCGTCAGGTTGAAGCCGGTCAGCTTGGCCGGATCCACCCAGATGCGCATGGCGTACTCGGTGCCGAACAGGTCGGCCTGGCCCACGCCCGGCACGCGGCGGATCGAATCGATCACGCTGGACGAGATGTAGTTGCCCAGCTGGATGGCGTCGGCCTGCCCGGACTTGGACGTGACCGTCAGGAACATCATGTAGTTGTTCCCGGCCTTGTCCACGCGCACGCCCTGCTGGCGCACTTCCGCCGGCAGGCGCGCTTCGACGCGCTTGAGGCGGTTCTGCACCTCGACCGAGTTCAGGTCGATGTTGGAGCCCGGCTGGAAGGCGATCGTGATCGTCGACAGGCCGGTGGCTTCGCTGGTGGAGTTGTAGTAAAGCAGCCCGGGAATGCCGTTGAGCTCTTGCTCGATCACCGTGGTGACCGAGTCTTCAAGCGTCTTGGCGGATGCGCCCGGATAGGTCGCCGTGACCGAGATCGTCGGCGGGGCGATGTTGGGGTACTGGGCGATCGGCAGTTGCACCACCGACAGCAAGCCCCCCAGCACGATGATCAGCGCAAGCACCCACGCGAACACCGGCCGGTCAATAAAAAACTTGGCCATAACACTGGCTCCCTTCGAATTGCGCTGTGATTAGCCCTGCTTGGCGTCGGCCTTTTCAGCGGTCACCGCGGCAGGAGCCGAGGCTGCGCTGGCGGCCGGCTGCGTGGCGGGAGCCGAGGCGGCGGCGGTCTTCGAGACAAACGGCACGGCCTTGGCGGGCGCGCCGACCTTGACCTTCTGCAAGCCCTCGACGATCACCTTCTCGCCACCCTTCAGGCCCTCGGTAACGATCCAGCTCTCGCCGATGGCCTGGGGCGCCTTGACCGGCACCGCCGCGACGTTGCCGTCGCCGCCCACCACCATCACCGATGCGCCTTGCGCATTGCGGATCAGCGCGCGCTGCGGCACGGTCAGCGCGTTTTCGTCCACGCCTTGCTCGATCTTGACGCGCACGAAGGTGCCCGACAGCAGATCGCGCTTGGCGTTGGGGAACTGCGCGCGCAGCGTGATGGCGCCGGTGGTCGGGTCAACCGTCATGTCCGAGAACAGCAGCTTGCCGGTTTGCTCGTATTCGCGGCCGTCCTCGATGAACAGATGGACGCGGGCGCCGCCGTCGACGCCCTTGACCTTGCCGCTCTCGATGGCGCGGCGCAGCTTCATCACTTCGCTCGCGGGCTGGGTGAAGGTCACCCAGATCGGGTCGACCTGCTCGACCATGGTCAGCTTGGTGGCTTCGCTGCTGCCGACCAGCGCGCCTTCGGTCACCAGCGCGCGGCCCACGCGGCCGCTGATGGGCGCGGTGACGGCGGTGTAGCCGAGGTTGATCTGGGCAGTGCTAACGGCAGCCTTGGCCGAGGCGATATCGGCGGTGGCCTGGCCCGCGGCCGCCACGGCTTCGTCGTATTCCTGCTTGCTCACCGCATTGACGGCGACCAGCGGCTTGTAGCGCTCGGCCTTCTGGCGGGCTGCCACGGCGTTGGCTTCGGCGCGGGCAAGGCTGGCCTTGGCCGACTCGAGCTGTGCCTGGTAGGGCGCGGGGTCGATCTTGAACAGCAACTGGCCTGCCTTGACCTCGCCGCCTTCCGTGTAGTTACGGGACAGCACGATGCCGGCAACCCGCGCACGCACTTCGGCGGTGCGCACGCCTTCGAGGCGGCCCGGCAGTTCATTGATAACAGAAACGGTCGTAGGTGTGACGGTAACGACACCCACTTCCGGCGGCGGCATGGCGCCGCCCTGCGGCTTCTTTTCGCCGCAGGCGGACAGCGCAAGCGCCGACAACACGGCAGCGGCAACGCAAGTGATACGTTGGGACTTCCTCATCGATAACCCCATGATGGCAATTTGAGATCGGCCGCATGCGCTCCCGGTGTCGTATCCGGATACGGCGCGGCCCACCGCTGGCAGATGGCACAGAGGCGGGCAAAAAGATTAATGCTAGCCACAATTTGCAACGCTGACGTGGCACATGCGACGAAAGGTTGCAAATTAGTAACGACATGCCGACATGGCAGCGCGAACCGTGGAGCGGTGTGCGCCGCCGTCTGCCAGCCCATCACGCCGATGGGCTGGCCGAAAGTCAGGCGAACGCGTATTATATATACATTCAAGCATGTATGTAAGAACTTGTTGCAACGCGGCGATAGCCGCCCTATATATCCACGTCCTAACGCGCCGGCGCGGCGCGCACAGTGCAAGGCGGGCTTCACCGCCAGCACTCAGGGAGACAGAACCAGACCGGTCTTTTGTGGCCGGCACCAGAGAACATCATGGTCAGACGCACCAAGGAAGAGGCGCTTGAAACACGCCATCGCATTCTCGACGCGGCCGAGGCGGTATTTCACGCCCGCGGCGTTGCCCGCCCTTCGCTAGCCGATATTGCGGAGGCGGCCGGCGTGACGCGCGGCGCCATCTACTGGCATTTCAAGAACAAGAGCGATGTCTTCGCCGCGATGTCCGACCGCGTCCACCTGCCGCTTGAGGCACTGTGCGAGCCGGGACGCGTCGCGAGCCAGGAAGACCCGCTTGCCAGCATCCGCGACATCTGCGCCTTTGTATTGCGCCAGACCGTGGAAAACCCGCAGTGGCGGCGCGTGTTCGAGATCGTTTTCCACAAGTGCGAGATGGTGGCGGACAACGGCGCCATCTTCGAGCGGCAGCGCCAGTCGCACCAGGAAGGCGCGGTGAAGATGCGCGAGCACCTGCGCATGGCGATGGAGCGCGGGCAGTTGCCGGCCGACCTCGACCTGGACCTTGCCGTCAATGTGTTCCACGCCTCGATTGGCGGCATGCTGTCGCACTGGCTGTTCGCCCCTGAAGATTTCGATCTCGAGAGCAATGCCGAGCGGGTGGCCGACGCCTTCATCGACACCCTCAAGCTGTCGCCAGCCTTGCGCCAGGGTTATGTGGCGCGTCCCGTGCCGAAGCTAGAGGAAGAAGTTGCCTCGATGTGCCAGGAGGCCAAGAAGAAGGCCGAGGCCGAGGCCGAGGCCAAGCGGGCTGCGCCAACGCTCGCCGCCAAGGCGCTGCCCGGCTGATCGCCGCAGCGGCGCCGTGCGCCGCTCAGCCTCGCACGGCCTCGCGCCAGCGCGCCAGGAAATTGCGCTTGCGCAGGGTGTCCTGCGCCGCCAGCAGGCCGGGGCCGACGCTGATCGGCTTGAGCGCGTAGCCCAGCCGCTCCGACAGCGCCGCGGCGGTGTGCTCGCTGTCGGTGTCGGTGCGGATCGTGTAGAGCTGCGAGGCGCTCTGCCCCAGCAGCGTCTGGCCCGCACGCGAGAGCAGGAAATCCAGCCAGAGCCGGGCCGCGTTGGGATGCGGCGCGCGGCGCGCGATAAAGGCCACGCGCGACATCACCAGCGTGTAGTCGCGCGGCGCGATGACATCGATCTCCGCCCCGCGCTCCATCAGCGACAGCGCGTACGAACCCAGCAGGTTGTAGCCCATCACGAATTCACCGGAGGCGATGCGCTCGATCATGTTCGCGGTGGACGCCGACAACTGCACGCCGCAGCGCCCCAGCGCCTGGGCCAGGTACCAGAACTCATCGCCCATGCGCGCGTCCTGCTGCGCCAGAAGGTAACCCACCCCGGATTTTTCCACATCGTAGGTCACCACCCGCTGGCGCCAGCGCGGCGTGTTTTCCTGCAGCAGGCGCGCCAGGCCGGTGCGGCTGCGCGGCGTGCGCATGCCGGCGAAATGGCGGCGGTTGTAGACAATCACGGCGGGCTCGAAGGTGGTGCCCCACGCTTCGTCGCGCCAGGCGGCCCACGCCGGCAGGCCCGCCCGCTCGGGCGAGGGGTAGCGCAGGGCATGGCCATCGTTGACGAGCTTGATCTGCAGGTCCATTGCCGTGCTCCACAGCACATCGGCGTAGTCGGGGCCGCCCACCTGGCCCGCGCCCAGCGCGGCGCTATCGGCCAGGAAGCGGCCGTTCAGCTCCAGCGTGTTGAGGTCCTGATAGCGCACCTTGATGCCGGGGTAGCGTGCCTCGAACGCGGCCAGCAGCGGCCGCGCGATTTCCATGTCGGTGGAGGCATGCACGTTGACCGAGCCTTCCTGCACGCCCCGCGCGATGATCTCGGCATAGCTTGCCGGGTAGCCCGCCGGCACCGGCGGCACGGCCTGGGCATGCACGCCATGGCTCAGCCCCGCCAGCGTGGCCGCGGCGGCGCCGGCCAGGACGCGCCGCCGGTGCCAGCTTTCTGGTAGTTCGGCAACCATGGAGGGGGGCGTGAAGGGCAAGGACAAGGGGAAGGGCAAGGGGGACGGGGAGGGGGGCAGCTTGCGCAAGGCGGGAACCATCGGCGGTGACATCGGTGGCCAAAAAGGGGCCATGGCGCACTCGCCGCGCGCAGCCCGGGGCGGAGGTATTATAAGCGCCCGCGGCGTGTCCTCGCGGGGGGCGGCGGCCTTGCCAGCCATGGTGGCAAAGCCATCGCGTGATTTCAAACGGACGCTTACCTGGCAGGGGAGGACCGCCGTGCGCTTATTGCTGGTGGAAGACGAGATTGAACTGGCGCGCTGGGTTGCGCGTGCCCTGGAGCAGGGCGGCTTTGTCATCGAGCATGTGGCCGACGGCCTGCAGGCCGAGGCGCGGCTGATGGCCGAGGAATACGACGTGGTGGTGCTGGACCTGCGCCTGCCCGGCAAGGACGGGCTGGCGGTGCTCAAATCCATGCGCGGGCGCGACGACCGCACCCCGGTGCTGATCCTGACCGCGCAAGACACGCTCGACGAACGCGTGCGCGGCCTCAACCTCGGCGCCGACGATTACCTGCCCAAGCCCTTTGCCATTGCCGAGCTCGAAGCCCGCATCCTGGCGCTGATCCGGCGTAGCCGCGGCCGCGCCCATCCGCGCCTGCAGTGCGGCACGCTGGTGTTCGACGGCGAAACGCGCAGCTTTACGCTCGAAGGTGCGCCGCTCGCGCTGACCCCGCGTGAATCGACCCTGCTGGGCGCGCTGCTGGCCAAGAGCGGCCAGCCGCTGACCAAGGCACAACTGCTCGACAAGGTCTTCTCCCTCGATGCCGACGTCAGCCCCGATGCCATCGAAGTGCTGGTCTACCGGCTGCGCAAGAAGCTCTCGGGCCACGGCGTGACCATTGTCACGCTGCGCGGCTTCGGCTACCTGCTGGAACCGGAAGGACAGCCCTGATGCTGCGCCGCCTGCCACGGCACTGGTTGCGGCGCTGGCTGCAAGGCAGCCTGCGCCGCCAGTTGCTGCTGCTGCTCGTGCCCGCGCTGGCAGCCATGATGGCGCTCGACACGTGGCTGACCTATGGCACGCTGCGCGACGCCGCCAACGCGGCGTACGACCGCTCGCTGTACGGCTCGGTGCGCGCCATCGACAACGCCATCGGCATGGCCGGCGAAAGCGTGCAGATCGCGCTGCCGGACGCCGCCATGGAGATGTTCGAGACCGCGGCGCAGACCCATGTCTTCTATCGCGTCTCGCTGGAACGCAACGGCAAGATCGAAACCGTCACCGGCTACGACGACCTGCCGTTGCCCAAGGGGGAGATCGCCAGCAACCAGCCGCGCTTCTACGACGCCGACTATCACGGCGACCCGGTGCGCATCGCCGTGCTGGCGCACCCGGTGTATCGCCCGAATGCCCACATGCGCGTGATCGTGCAGGTGGCCGAAACCGCGGAGCCGCGCTTTGCGCTGATCGCCACCGTGTGGCGCGGCGCGCTGGCGCGCGACGTGCTGCTGATCCTGATCAGCGCGGGCATCCTGGTGGCCGGCATCACCTATGTGCTGCGCCCGCTGGCGCGCGTGCGCGACGACGTGCAGGCGCGCTCCGCCGACGACCTCACACCGCTGGCCTTCGACCATGTGCCCATGGAAGTCCGCCCGCTGGTCGATGCGGTCAACCTGCACGTGTCGCGCTCGGCCGCCATGACGCAGGCCCAGGCGCAATTCATCGCCGACGCCGCGCACCAGCTGCGCACGCCGCTGGCCATCCTCAAGACGCAAGCCGAATTCGCCCAGCGCCAGCTTTGCGCCAGCGCCGATCCCGCGCGGGCGCGGGATGCCGCCGGGGAGGCGGTAGGCGGCATCGTCACGCAGCTGGAGCAGGCCGCGCGCCTGACCAACCAGCTGCTGGCGCTGGCGCGGGTACGGCAGCACCCGGGCAGCGACGCGCCAGGCGAAGCCGAGCCGCTGGAGCTGATCGACGCCGTGGCCGTGGCCGAGCAGGTGGCGCTGGACTACTTGCCGCTGGCGCGCGGCAAGCAGCAGGATTTTGGCTGGGAGCGGCCGCAGGGGCTGGCGCTGCCAGTACGGGCCGATGCCGCGCTATTGCGCGAAGCCTTTGCCAATCTCGCCCACAACGCGATCCAGTATTCGCCGCGCGGCAGCCGCATCACGCTTTCCGCCACGCGCATCGGGGACGCCGCCTGCCTGGTGGTGGAGGACGATGGGCCGGGCATTCCTGCCGAGGAACGCGAGAAGGTATTTGCGCGGTTTTACCGCCGGGTCGGGAATGTGGAGCCGGGCTCCGGCCTGGGACTGGCGATCTCCCGCGAAATGGCGGCGCGCTTCGGGGGAACGGTAGCGCTGGGGATTGCGCTGCAGGGCAAAGGGGTCCGGGCGGTACTGACGCTGCCGATCGGGGAATGAGAGGGCGCTAAAGAGACCAAAAAATCTAAAAAAAGCAAATGTCCATACATACGACCCCACGTAAACCCCACCCCATTGCCTGACAAATTGACAGCCTTTTGACAGTTTCTACCCCCTAGAATCGCGCCATGGTCGCTGTACCGGCCAGACCAAGTCAGAAAGCCAAAGAACAAGTCCGGCATGCAAGCGCTGCCAGGGACTGGAGACAACGCCTAGCCACCCGGTCAACGCACGCAGCGCCGGCGCACCGCACGACTCTCCCGCCCCCGACAGCCAGCTTCACCGCCAGCCGGACACCTCCGGGGTCGGTCCTCGCCAGCAACGCCGGCAACCGCTCACCGGCAATCCTCTGAAAAAGAACAGGAGACCGTAATGCGTCGCTCGATTCATCGCTTTGCCCACGTCGTCATGGCTTCGGCCGCGATCACCGCCACCGTGGCTGCCGCGCCCGCGTTCGCGCTCGACAGCGTGAAGTTCATGATCGGCGCCAACCCGGGCGGCGGCTTCGACCAGACCGGCCGCTCGCTGGGCGCGGCGCTGGTTGCCGCCGGCGTGGCCAAGACGGCCTCTTACGACAACAAGGGCGGCGCGGGCGGCACCATCGGCCTGACGCAGTTCGTCAATACCGACAAGGGCAACCCCAACGCGATGATCGTCACCGGCGCGGTGATGGTTGGCGCAATCGAAACCAACCACCCCCCGGTCACGCTGAAGAACGCCACCCCGATCGCGCGCCTGTTCGCCGACACCATGGTGATCACCGTGCCGGCGAACTCGCCGCTGAAGTCCATGAAGGACCTGACCGCGCAGCTCAAGGCCAACCCGGGCAGCGTGAGCTGGGGTGGTGGCTCCAAGGGTTCGATCGACCACATCCTGGCGGGCCTGGTGGCCAAGGAAAGCGGCGTGGACCCGAAGAAGATCAACTACGTGCCCTTCCAGGGCGGTGGTGAAGCGTCGGCCTCGATCCTGGGCGGCCACGTGACCGTTGGCCTGGCCGGCGTGTCCGAGTTCCTGCCCTTCATCAAGAGCGGCAAGATGCGCGCGCTGGCCGTGACCTCCAAGGAACGCACCGCAGATATCCCGACGCTCAAGGAGCAGGGCATCAACGTGGAAATCTACAACTGGCGCGGCGTGTACGGCGCGCCGGGCATCACCGCCGAGCAACGCAAGGCGCTGGTGGATGCGGTGGTCAAGGCAACCGAAACCCCGCTGTGGAAGGAAACGCTGGCCAAGAATGACTGGACCCCGTTCCTGCTGACCGGCGACGAGTTCGGCAAGTTCGTGGACAGCGAGTCGGCCCGCCTGGGCGGTTCGCTGCGCGAGCTGGGTGTGGCGAAGTAAGCCACGCTGCCTGAGCGTTTCACCGCCTTATCGTTTCAGCGTTTTACCTGTCGGCCCTGCCTGCGGCGCACCGTAACGCTCGGTGCGCATGCGGCAGGCGGGGGTCCGGTGTCCACCTGCGATACCTAAAAACCAAACTACACATCGCCGGGCCCCCGCCTTAAGCGGGGACGACAAACCGCGGGACGCCAAGGGCCGGACAACACGGCCGCAGGCACCGCTTGAAGGAGCCACTTCCAATCATGAAACCCTCACACCTGGCGATCGGCATTGCCATATTGCTGCTCTCCGCCTTCTACTTCGTCGGCCTGTCGGGCATCTCCGGCGACGAAGGCTATGCCGGCCTGTCGCCGCGCTTCATGCCCACGCTGGTCGCCATCGGCCTGGCCGCGTGCGGCGCGGCGCTGACCTGGCAAGGCATTCGCGGCGGCTTTCGCAATATGCCGGAAGAAGACGCCGAACTGCCCGACGCCCCGCACAATTTCCGCGGCTTCCTGTGGGTGGCTGCCGGCCTGGTGGCCAACATGGCGCTGATCGGCACGCTGGGCTTTGTGCTGGCGTCGACCCTGCTGATGGTCTGCGTGGCGCGTGGCTACGGCAGCAAGCGCTTCCTGCGCGATGCCCTGATCGGCCTGTGCATTACGTTGCCGATGTGGGCACTGTTTGAATTCCTGCTCGGCATCAATTTGCCGTTGCTGCCCGTCGCCGGGTTCTGAACGGAGCTGATGATCCATGGATACGCTTAACCTGCTGATGCATGGCTTTGCCATCGCCATCACGCCAATCAACCTGATGTGGGCCCTGGTGGGCTGCTTCCTGGGCACCGCCATTGGCGTGCTGCCGGGCATCGGCCCCGCGCTCACGGTAGCGATGCTGCTGCCGCTGACCGCCAAGGTGGAACCCACCGCCGCGCTGATCATGTTCGCCGGCATCTACTACGGCGCCATGTACGGCGGCTCCACGACCTCCATCCTGATGAACACGCCGGGCGAGTCGTCGACCATGGTCACGGCGATGGAAGGCAACCTGATGGCCAAGAGCGGCCGCGCCGGCCCGGCGCTGGCCACCGCGGCCATCGGCTCGTTCGCCGCCGGCACCATCGCCACCGTGCTGCTGTCGATGTTCGCGCCGGTCGCGGCCGACGTGGCGCTGCAGTTCGGGCCCGGCGAATACTTCATGATCATGCTGCTGGCCTTCACCACGGTGTCGGCAGTGCTGGGCTCTTCCCTGCTGCGCGGCATGACCAGCTTGTTCCTGGGCCTGGGCATCGGCCTGATCGGCATGGACTCGCTGTCGGGCCAGACGCGTTACTCGATGAATGTGCAGGAGCTGTACGACGGCATCGACATCGTGGTGGTCGCGGTCGGCCTGTTCGCGGTGGGCGAGGCGCTGTTCAACGCCTTCTTCCCGCAGCCCGCAGGCGGCTTCAACAAGCTCAGCTCGGTCATGATGACCAAGTCGGACTGGAAGCGCTCGGTGCCGGCTTGGATCCGCGGCACCATCATCGGCTTTCCCTTCGGCCTGATCCCGGCCGGCGGCGCGGAGATCCCGACCTTCCTGTCCTACGCCACCGAGAAGAAGCTGTCCAAGCACAAGGATGAGTTCGGCACGGTGGGCGCGATCGAAGGCGTGGCTGGCCCCGAGGCCGCCAACAACGCAGCCGTGACGGCCACGCTGGCTCCGCTGCTGACGCTGGGCATCCCCACCTCGAACACCACCGCGATCCTGCTGGCGGCGTTCCAAAACTACAACCTGCAGCCGGGCCCGATGCTGTTCCAGACCTCGGGCGACCTGGTGTGGGGCCTGCTGGCTTCGCTGTACATCGGCAACGTGATGCTGCTGGTGCTGAACCTGCCGGCGATCGGCCTGTGGGTGCGCATGCTGCGCATCCCCACGCCGCTGCTGTACGGCGGCATCCTGATCTTCGCGGGCCTGGGTGCCTACGGCATCCGCCAGTCGTGGTTCGACCTGCTGCTGCTGTTCATCATCGGTGTGCTGGGCATGGCCATGCGCCGCTTCGACTTCCCCACCGCGCCGGTGATCGTGGGCATGATCCTTGGCCCCATCGCTGAGAAGCAGCTGCGCAATGCGCTGTCGATCAGCCAGGGCGACTGGTCGATCTTCGTGACCCAGCCGATCTCGGCCACCATCCTGGCCATGACGGTGGCGGTGGTGCTGATCCCGCGCATCCTGGGCTGGCTGGCCCGGCGCTCGGCGCGTGGCAAAGTGGCTGACGCCACAGGTTGATTAGCGCAAAATGCGGGCAAGGCCCGGCACTCCAGGGTGCCGGGCCTTTTCATTTGCGGCGCCATGGCATTGGCGCTGTTGTCTCTACATTGCGCTCCATCACAAGAACATCGCGCCGGCGCCCGCGCGCCAGGCCGCTGCCACATGCCCTCTCTCCTTCACCGCTGGCGTCCGGTCCTCTTGACGCTGCTGCTCGGCCTGGCCGCCGCGCTCGTTTGCACGCTGCTGCACACACCGCTGCCATGGATGATCGGCCCGCTGCTGGCGGTCGCCATCGCGCGCATGCGCGGTGCCGACCTGCGCGCGCCCACGCAGGCGCGCAATGCCGGGCAGTGGGCCATTGGCACCTCGCTCGGGCTTTACTTCACGTCCGACGTGGTGGCGCGGCTGATCGAGTTCCTGCCGTATATCGTCGCGGGCTCGCTGTTTGCGCTGCTGCTCGGCTGCGGCGGCGCCTGGCTGCTGCGCAAGACCACCGGCGTGGCGTTCAAGACGGCGTACTTCTCCACCGCCATCGGCGGCGCGTCGGAGATGGCGAACCTGGCCGAGCGCAACGGCGCGCGCATCGACCAGGTGGCGGCCGCGCATTCGCTGCGCGTGCTGATGGTAGTGGTAGCCGTGCCCGCGCTGCTCCAGTACGGCGGCATCCACGGGCTTGACCCATACGTGCCCGGGCCACGCACAGTGGACTACCTGTGGCTGCCCGTGCTGATCGCGATCACGGTCAGCGTGGCGCTGGTGCTCAAGCACTTCAACCTGCCCAATCCCTTCGTGATCGGCACGCTGCTGGCGGCCGCCGTGCTGACCGCCTCGGGCTTCGAGCTGTCCGCCATCCCCACGTGGATGAGCCGCGCCGGCCAGTTGATGATCGGCGTGTCGCTGGGCGCGCGTTTCTCGCGCGACTTCCTCCATACCGCGCCGCGCTTTCTCGGCGGCGTGGCGGTGTACACGCTGGCGGCGCTGGTGCTCTCCGCGCTGTTCGGCTGGGGCCTGTCGGCGCTGTCCGGCGTGCATCCCGCCACCGCCATCCTCGGCACCACGCCCGGCGGCATTGCCGAGATGTGCATCACGGCCAAGGTGCTGGAGCTTGGCGTGCCGCTGGTCACCGCCTTCCACGTGATCCGGATGGCCTTCGTGGTGCTGTGCACCGGCCCCCTGTATCATTGGCTCAAACATCGTGCCGCGCCGCAGGAGACGGAATAGCAACCTGGCCCGGCCCCATCCCAGACAAAACGGGCGTGCCATGCCAGAGCCAACGCTAGAACCAACGCCGGAATCCGGCTTCACGCTTGCCGATATCGACCACACCCTGCAGCGGGTACTGGCGCCATGGGTGCGCCAGCTCGGGCTGCGTGCCGAGCACGTTGATGCACAGGGCGTAACGCTGCGCCTGCCTTTTGACGAATCATTTCGCCATGCGGGTGGCGTGGTGTGCGGCCAGGTGCTGATGTCCGCGGCCGATACCGCCATGATCGTGGCCGTCGCCAATGCGCTCGGCGCCTTCAGGCCGATGACCACCGTCACGCTCACCACCAACTTCATGCGCCCGGTGATCGAGGGCGATGTGCTGGTGCGCGCCAATGTGCTGCGCCTGGGCAAGACCGTGGTGTTCGGCGAGATCGAGCTGACCGGCACCGATGGCAAGCTGGCCGTGCAGGCCACCACCACTTACGCGCTGCTGTGAGCGGCGCATCACCCAATTGCACGCTACATTGCACGCTACATTGCGCGCAATCCCCCAAGCTATCTCCATGCATGAGCCCCACAGCCTGACGCCTGCCCCCAACCAGCCCGCCGCTGCCTCGCCGTTCGACCAGGTGGTGTTTGCCGGCGGCGGCAACCGCTGCTGGTGGCAGGCAGGCTGGTGGGATACGGTGGCGCCCGAGCTGGGGCTGCGCCCGCGCGTCATCACGGGGATCTCGGCCGGGGCCGCCACGGCGTGCATGATCTATGCGCACGACTCCCGCCAGGTGATGGCGTACTACGGCGAGGTGCTTGCCGGCAACCGGCGCAATGCGTACTGGGGCAACCTGCTGAGCAAGCAGCGCGTGTTTCCGCACTACGGCATCTACCGCACCGCATTGCTGAACATCTTCGGCGAGGGCCGCCTGGCAAACCTGAAGACGGCACCGGAGATCCGCATCGGCGTGGCCCATATCCCGCGCTGGAGCGGCCCGCGGCTAGCGGTGATGGCCGGGCTGGTCGCCTACAACATCGAGAAGCACTGGCTCAAGACCTTGCACCCGCGCCTGGGCCGCAAGCTGGGCTTCCATCCGGAGTTCGTGCGCGCGCAGGATTGCGGCTCGCCCGAGCAGCTGGCGGACCTGCTGCTGCAATCGTCCTCGACCCCGCCCTTCACGCCGGTGCTGCGGCGCGACGGCCGGCCCGTGCTGGATGGCGGCATGGTCGACAATGTGCCGGTCGACGCGCTCGACGCAACGCCCGGCAATGTGCTGGTGCTGGTGACGCGGCTCTACCCGCGCCCGCGCCGCTTTGTCCTGCAACACGGCGCGCAGCGCCGGCTCTACCTGCAACCTTCGCAACGGGTTCCGATCTCGAGCTGGGACTACACCCAGCCCGGCGCGATGATCGGTGCCTACGAACTCGGCCGGCGCGACGGGGAAACCTTTTTGCGCGAGTGGCCGTCTGTCATGAAGACGGAGCTTGGCACCGCCGGGTAGCGCTCCAGCGCGCCGGCCATGCTCGCGGCTCCGTCATCACGATGTGCAATGCGGCCTTCGCGCCGCTACTGGAGGCATTGATGACGAAACGCCAGACAAGATCCACGACCGAGCGTCAGAGCGCCCGCAGGGCCAGCACCGAGCAGGCTGTCGAGCAAGTCCCCCGTCGTGGCAAGCGCAAGCCCGGCGCGCAGCGCGAAGCGGATTTCGTGGTGATCGGTGCCGGCTCGGGCGGCGTGGCGGCTGCGCGGCGCGCGGCCACGCTGGGCGCGCGCGTGGTGCTGGTGGAGCGCGACGAGATCGGCGGCACCTGCATCAACCGCGGCTGCGTGCCCAAGAAAATGCTCTCGTATGGCGCCAGCCTCGCGGCCGTACTGTCTGGCTGCCTTTCGCACACCGGCGGCAAGGAAGACTGGAGCGATGCCATTGTGCGCGTCAACGCCGAGATGGCGCGGCTGCACGTGGCCTACACGCACCGGCTGCAGCAAGCCGGCGTGGAGCTGCTGCGCGGCGATGCCACGGTGAGCGCCGCAGACCAGGTACAGGTGGGCGCCGAGACCATCCGCGCCAAACGCATCCTGATTGCCACCGGCGCACGGCCGCGCGCGTTGCCGGTGCCGGGTGGCGAGTTGGCCTGTACCTCCGACGACATCTTCACCTGGCAAAGCCTGCCAGCCTCGCTGGTGGTGATCGGCGGCGGCTATGTGGCGGTGGAGCAAGCCTCGATCCTGTCGCGCTATGGCGTCAAGGTGGAGATGCTGGTGCGCGAGGCGCGCCTGCTGGCGCGCTTTGACCACGAAGTGGCCGAGGCGCTGGCCGAGGCGCTCACCGCCAAGGGCGTGCGCCTGCATTTCAATGCCGAGGTGACGCTGCTGAACCAGGCCAATGGCGCCATTGACGTGTGCTACCGGCAGCATGGCAATGGCGCGAACGGCGGCAACAATGGCAACGGGCGGGACCGCATCCAGACCGTGCGCGCGCAGGCGGCGCTGGCGGCTATCGGGCGCGACCCGCATTGGGATGGGCTCGGCCTGGAGGCGCTGGGCATCGCGAAAACGCAGAAGGGCGGCATCCAGGTGGATCGCTCGTTCCGCACCAAGGTGCGCTCGGTCCATGCCATTGGCGATGTCATCGACGGCCTGCACCTCACGCCGGTCGCCGGCGCTCAGGGCCGCTGGCTGGCCGACCGCCTGTTCGGCCGCCGCGGCGACCGCGCGGATTTCGACCTGGTGCCAACGGCGGTGTTCTGCGAGCCGGCCATCGGCAGCGTGGGACTGACGGAGCATGCCGCCATCGAGGAAGCTGGCAAGCCGGAGCGCATCCACACCGTGGTGCGCCGCTTCGTCTCGCTGGAGAATCGCTTTGCCGGCAGCGAGCAGGCCTCGATGGTCAAGCTGGTGGTGAATGCGCGCAGCGGGCGCGTGCTGGGCGCGCACATGATGGACAATGCCGCCGCCGAGATCATGCAGGCGTTTGCCGTGGCGGTGCGGCTCGGGGTGAAGCTGTCACACCTGCAGACCACGGTGCAGCTGCATCCCACCGTGGCCGAGGAGCTGTTCGGCTAGGCGCGCCGCCGGAGTCAGGCCGGCTCGGCCATCGCCGCCGGCTTGGCGCCCTCGCACGGATCGGGCCGCTTGTGCGCCGGCACCAGCACCACGCGATCATAGGCACCGATCTCGCGGCCGCTGGCCTGCTCCAGGTAACCCACGCTGTAGATCGCGCCCGGCTCGGCGGCGAGCCAGCGCGGCGCGCCCACATCGCGCCGCACGTGGCCGTTGCCGGCGATCAGCACGGCGCCGCGGTCGGCGTACTCACGCATGGAGGCAGCCATTACCGCATCGCGCGCGGCCTGCGCGTCCAGCATGCCGGGCAGCATGGCCTTGGGGAAATTGCCGCAGTGGCCACGGTCGAGCACGGCGGTCTGCTCGGTCACCACGTCCGCGGGCAATGGCGCGGCAAGGCCGAGGCGCTTGCGCTCTGTCGCATCGAACACGCCATCCAGCCCGCCGCGCACGATCTTGCTCGCGTCCGCGCGCGACAGGTTGGCCGCCACCAGCGGCAGGTCGTAGCGCAAGGCCAGCGCCACTACCGGCGTGTAAAGCTCCCACTGCCAGCTCTTGCCGCCCGCCTGCGCCACGACATACGCCGCGTCGCCGGGCCGCTCACGGCGGGCGCGGTCGATATCGGCCTGGCGCTCGCGGTCGAACTGTTCCATCGCGATGGCCGGGCGCCAACCGGCTGCCAGTGCATCCGACAACGCCAGCAGGCGCCGCTTTTGCCCATCGGCGTTGTCGTGGACCTCGCCCAGCAGCACGTAGGTCTTGCCGGTGAACTGATGCGCGACATCGCCAGCCACGGCGGCAGGCGGCGTGCCCGCGCAACCGGCGAGCGCGGCGAACATGGCGGCCGCGAGCGCCAGTCCGGCGGCGCGGGTAGGGACAAAGCTGGCTAGGCTGGCAACGCTGTGACGAATCTGCATGGCTAGGTAATCCTGGTTGCGATGGCTCGCTCGTGCTCATTATTGCGCAGTTTTACTGCGCAGCCGCGGCTTCCGGCACATACACCATCGAGCCGTCCTGCAACCGGTACGCCACACCGGCCTTGGTGCCGTCGCCGCTGCCGACCTGGCCGCTGGCCTGGTAGCGCACGACCTTCTCGCCCTGCTTGGAGACGATCTCCATGTTGGGCTTGCCGGGATTGGTGATGATGGTGACGTCCGCGTGTGTAAACGGGTTCATCGGGTTCTGCGCGATGGCCACCAGCAACGCGGCGATCACCACCAGGAACACGTCGATCAGGTTGACCACCGACAGGATGGGATCGTCGGCCTCGCTTTCCTCCAGGAACTTCATGCGCCGGCCTCCCACTGCGGTTGATGCTTGCCCAGCCACACCAGCTCCTCGGCGAGCCAGCGGCGGCGCACGTTGACCACCCAGAAGGTGATGCTGGCAGCGATCAGCGCGAGAATCACCGCGGAAAACGCGATGGTGAGGTTCTCGCCCACGTTGGCGAGGTTGCCGCCGGACAGGCCCTTGAGCGCGGGACCCATCGGGATCATGGTGGCCACCAGTCCCAGCATCGGCGCGACGCGCGTGGCAATGCGCGGCCACTCCAGCAGGCGGTGCGCGGCCACGTCGAGCGTGTCCGGGTCCTTGATGCGGTGGCGCAGCGCGAACGCTACCAGCACATAGCCGCGTCCCGTCTCGATGCCGTGGCGGCGGCGTTGCCAGCCTTGCGTGATGAACTCGCCGAGCGCCCAGAAGGCGTACAGGAACAGCAGCCCGATCAGGGCCAGCGTCGGAAACAGGAACAACTGGCCGACGTCGTACATCAGGGTTTCAAGCAGGGTAGGGGTCATGATGCCTTAGCGGGTTTCGGATTGTTTTTGGACGAAGGGCGCAGCGCCAGCGCGGCGGCGCGCGCTGAGGCCGCCACCCAGCATGGCGCCGGCCAGTGCGATGCCGGCGGCAAGCCACGACAGCACGGGCACGAGAGCCGCCGCGGGCGGCGTTTTCTCGACCAGTTGCATGCCTTGCACCGGCACCGTTTGCGGCTGCGCCTTGGGCTGGGGTTGCGGCTCGGGCTGCAGCTTGGGTTTGGGCTGCGCTTGCTGCTGAGCGGGACGCGGTGCCGCCGGTGCGCCGGCGGGCGGTGCCGCGCGATCCTGCGTGCCATAGCCTGCGGCGCCGGGCGCCGTGGCCTGCTGCTGCACGTAGCGATTGAAGCTGCGGTTGTCGCTGCGGATATCGTGCCGCTGCGACAGCGCCTGCCACCTGTCAGCCAGCGTCTTGAGCATCTCGGGATCGGCCCCCCAGTAGCCCTTGCGCGCGGCTTCCAGCATGCGCTCGATCACCTGTGCCTGGGCCTGTGGCGCGTTCTTCTCGAACCATGCGTCCAGGCCGAGCTTGTGCTTGTCCTTGACGTAGACCTCGGCGAACTCGGTCCACTGGTCGTCGCGCACGATCTCCGGCGCGACTGCGGTCCAGCCCCAGAAGTTGTTGACGGTATCGAGCACATTGAGCGCGCCGCTATAGCCCTCGGCCTTCATGCCTTCGATCCAGCCGGGATGGAAGTAGCGCGTGCGCAGCTCGGTGGCGAGAAACGATGCCGCCGTCTGCGTGCGCGCGTTGTTGGCATCGCGCAGGTTGGCGATCAGCAGCTCCGGCGCCTTGCCCGTCAGGTGGCGCACGGCCAGGCCGATGCCACCGAGATACTGGAAGGGATCATCGGTGGTCAGCATGCCGTACAGGTTGGAGCTGCGCGCCAGCAGCGCGCCTTCCACGCCCTTGAGGTTCTCCGCGTAGAGATTCAGTTGTGGCAGTTTCTCGCCCCACGTCCTCTCGTCGGGCCCATAGCCGTATTGCATGCGCGCGAGATAGAGGTTGGCCAGCTTGGCGTCCGCTTCCTTGCCGCTGCCAAAGCTGTCGCTGGCCAGCGTAGCGTCGTTCAGTCCCGTGCCATAGTTGCCGCTCTCGCTGGCGAAGATGCGCGTGAGCGCCAGCGACGCGATGCGCTCCGGGGTCATGTCCGCGGCCTTGATCTGCGCCAGCCGCGCGCTGACCGCGCGCGTGCTGGCGGCAACGGCGTTGTCGGGCTCGGGCTGCGCGGCGGCGAGCTTGACCGCCTCGGCCAGCCACTTGATCAGGTTGGGGAAGTGATCGCGATAGAGGCCGGTGGCGGACAGCACCACGTCCACGCGCGGCCGCCCGAGCTCGGCGGCGGGAATCGCTTCCACCCCGGCCACGCGGCCGCCGCTGTCCCACTTCGGGCGGATGCCCATGGCGGCCATCGCCTGCGCTTCGAGCATGCCCTGATGGCGCATGGTCTCCACGCTCCACAGCGAGAAGGCCAGCTTGGCGGGCCATTTGCCGTGGCGCTTGCGCCAGTCGGCAATCATGCTCTCAGCCGCGGCCTGGCCGGCCTGCCACGCTTCGCGGCTAGGTACCTTCGAGGGATCGAAGCCATACAGGTTGCGCCCGGTCGGCAGAGCGTCGGGATTGCGCACCGGGTCGCCGCCGGTGCCGGCCAGCACGTAGCCCCCGGCCAGCGCGGTGAGGATGGATTCGCTCTCCGGCGCGGCGTCCAGGCTGGCGTACAGCGTACGGGCGCGCTGCATGTCTTCGCGCTGTACGGCGTCGGCAAGGCTGGTCAGCGGCGCACCGTCGATCACGTAGTTGCGCAGCATGGCGTACGGCGCCGACTGCGCGAGCTGCTTGTAGTCGAGCGCGAACAGTTCTTCCGGCTCATCGGGAAACACGCGCTTGAGCCATGGTTGCCCGAGCATGGCCATCACCGTGTACAGCCGCAGCTCGGGATCCTGCGACTGGCCGAACGTGTGCAGGCCGTAGGGCTGCAATGCACCAGCGAGCTCGTGCAGATGCGTGTGCAGCGCATCGAGGTATTGGGCAAACTGCGCGCTCGCGCGGGCCTGCGGCCAGCCCATGTCGTCGAGCAGGTGCATGCGCGCGCTGCGCTTGAGGATGTCCTCGCGCAGCGTGTCCTTCACTGCGCCGTCGTCCTGCTGCAGGTAGTTGTGCAACTGGTCGTGCAGCGCCGACAGATCGGTGTGCAGGCCCGCCGGCTTGAACGGCGGCGTCTGGTGGCTGACGATGGTGGCGCGGCCACGGCGCTTGGCCTGCAGCGCCTCGCCCACGTCATCGACGATGTAGGGATAGATCACCGGCACGCTGCCGAGCACCATGTAGGGCTGGTCGGTCACCGACAGGCCGCGCTCCTTGCCCGGCGTCCATTCCTGCGTGCCGTGGGTGCCGTAGTGCACCAGCGCCTCGCGCCCTTCGCGCGCCCACAGGTAGGCCGCCATGTAGAAATGGTTGAGCGGCGTCTTGGTGGAGTGATAGAGCGCTTTCTCGGCGGCGTCTGCGCGCTCGCCGCGTGGCGGTACCGGCATCAGCGCCACGTTGCCGAGCTGCAGGCGCGGGATGGCGAAGCCGGCCACGCCGTCGCGCCTGATCGCCATCGACGAGGCTTCGGGTTCGCCCCAGCGCGCGCTGACCTCGGCGCGGAACGCGGCGGGTTGCGCATCGTACCAGCGGCGGTATTGCGCCATCGGCATCCACGCGGCGCGGTCTGCATCGAGCAGCGCGCCGAGCTGGCCTTCGCGGTAGAAAGGCGCGAGCAGCGCGCCAAGATCGCGCTGCAGCGCGAGTTCGCCGGCGGCCTCGGTGCGGTAGCCCGCGGCATGCAGCGCGGCCAGCGTGGACGACAGGCTGCGCGGCAGGTTGAGGAACGACGCCGACAGATTCTTCTCGCCCGCCGGATAGTTGTAGAACAGGATCGCCACGCGCTTGTCGGCATTCGGCGTGCGCTGCAGGCGCGTGAGCGCCAGCGCCTTGTCGGCCACGGCATCGAGCTGCGCCGGCAGGCTGACGATGCTGCCGTCCTCGCGCGAGGTGGCGGCGGCCAGCATGGGATCGCTCACACCGGCCAGCTCGGGCTGCACGAGGTAGAAGGGCGTGTCGGTGAGGCTGATGCCGTGCGGGTCGCGCTCCCAGTCCTGTGCGTCGCCCTTGCGATAGGGCATGACCTGCAGCACCGGGATGCCGAGCGCTTCGAACTCCGCCTTGCGGCCTGCCGCGTTGAGCATGATCTGGCCGTTGATGAGCACGTCGATGATGCGCCTGCCGCCGGGTGCTGCCATGCGCAGCACGCCGTCCGCGTCCATCACGCCGCTGTAGAACACCAGCGCACGCGCGCCACGCGCTTCGATGCGCTTGATCAGGTCATCGATGAAGGCGCTGTCCAGACCCGACACGTAGGCCTGGTGGATGGCGACGCCGATCACCGGTTGGCCGGCGTGACCAGACACCTTGAGCGCGTCGTCCGGCGAGGCGGTGACCACGCTGGCAAGCCGCGGATGGTAGTAAGCGGCCTTGGGGAAAACGACCGGCGCGGGAATGGCGTTGTCCGCATGCAGCTTGAACTGCTGCGCCGCCAGCGTGCGCATCATCGCGTCGAAGTTGGCGCGGCCACCGTTGACGTAGTACGCCTGCAGCCGCGCGCCGAGCGCATTGTCGATGCCATGCGCATCGAAGCGGTCAGTGGCAATCAGCAGGCGCGGCACGCGCGCATTGGTCCAAAGCGGGCCGAGCTTGGCCAGCATCTCGGTGACGATATGGTCGCGCGGCGCATCCACGATCAGCAGGCCGGCGCCGTCGATGAACGGCGCGATATCCTGCGCGTTCATGCGCTCCAGGTAGCGCGCGTCCAGCGTCATGCCGTGCGCGCGCGCCATGGCCTGCAGCGGCTCGAACTTGCCGGCGGGCACCGGCGAGGTGGTCAGCACCGCGATGCGCGGCGCGGCCGACGCTGGCTGCATGCCGAGCACCAGCCAGGTTATCCACAGCAGGCACAGCGCGCGGAGAAACCGCATCTGGGTTTTATCTTGTGGGGACATGTCGGGTCGATTCGCCTCCGGTCAGAACGACAGCTTCACGCTGGCGGCAAAGGTCCGTCCTGGCTGCGTATAGAAATCCAGGCCCGGCTCGCTGGCGGCCACGCTGCCCTGGCGCACATCGCCCCACAGCCAGTACTTCTTGTCGAACACGTTATTCACCGACAGCACCAGGCTGGCATAGCGGTTAAAGCGCCACCAGCCCTGGATGTCGGCCACGCCATAGCCGCCCGGCTTGAAGTAGGCGAAGGAGGTGTCGTCGGCGCGCGTCACGGCGCGCGCGCCGCGCCAGCGCAGGCTGGCGCCCTGGCCCTGGCTGCTGCTGCCGCGCTCCCACGTCAGCGCGGCGCTGGCGCGCAGCGGCGAGACGCTGTTGAGGGGCTGGCCGGTCTGCTCGTTGTTGCCGTGCGCGTAGGCCACGGCGCTGTCCACGCGCCATTGCGGCAGGAAACGGTAGCTGCCGCGCCACTCGGCGCCGTAGATGCGCACGCTGCTCTGGTTGCGGTACTGGTACGTCGCGCGCAGGCCGGCAAGGCAGGCGGGGTCCGACGGGCAGCGTAGCGCGACTTGCTCGATGAAGTCCTTGTAGCGGTTGTCGAACACCGCGACGCTGGTCTGCACGCGCTCATCCGTATAGCGCGCGCCGATTTCGAACGAGCGGCTCTTCTCCGGGTTCAGGTCGCCATTGGGCGCGGCGCCGTAGCTCTGGATGGTGTTGCGGAAGCTGCCGTTGATCTCCTGGTAGTTGGGCGCGCGGTATCCGAATACGTACTGGGCCCACAGGTTGATGCGGTCGGTGGCTTGCCACAGCGCGGAAAGCTTGGGCGACAGTGCCGAATCGCTCTTGCTGATAGCCGGCCTGGAAGCCACGCTGTTGTACAGCTTGTCGTCATCCGGGCCGAGCGAGTAGTGGTCAAAGCGCAGGCCGGGCGTGAGCGTGAAGCGGCCGCCGGCGAACTGCAGTTCATCCTGCACGAAGATGCCGGTCTGGCGCGTTTCGCCCTTGGGGAAATCGTGGATCGGGAAATTGTCCCCGGCCAGCGATTTCGACACCACGCCGGTGGTGCGGTTGTAGGTGGTGCCGTCGCGCATCTCGCTGGTCTGGGTACGCAAGAAATCCACGCCGGTGATCAGGCGGTGGCCAACAACGCCGGTGTTGAACGACTTGTCGGCCTGCAAGTTGAAGCCGGTCTGCTGCTGGCGGAAGCCAAACAGCAGGTTGACGTCGCACAGGCTGCTGCCAGCCGTGGAGCCCGAGCAACCCGAGCTGGTGCGGCTGCGCACCTGGTTGGTCACGGTGTTGGACTCGCTCTCCTGGTAGAACACCGCCGCGCTCAGGCGATCGATGACACGGCTGGCCGGCTTCCATTCGTAGTCCAGGCTGACGCGGTTGCGCGACAGGTCCTCGGTGCCGCTGGCGGAGGTCACGCGCGGCAGCGCGGTGGACAGCCGGCGGATATCGGTAAAAGTGTCGTTGTCGCGATGCTCGTAAGTCAGCTTGAGGCGATGGCCCGCGGCGGGGTCGAGCACGATCTTGCCGAGCCACGCGTTGGTTTCGCTGTGCTGCGGATTGGCCTTGGTACGGCCAGTCGAGGTGGTGTCGTTGCCACCCATGCTCTGCACTTCGTGCCCCTTGCGGTGCGCGTACATGAACAAGCCCTTGATGGTCTCGTTGCCACCGGCCACGCCCGCGGTCTGGCCGAAGCTGCGGTCGATGCCGTTCCACGACAGGCCGGCTTCGCCGCCCACCGCGCGCCCGCGCATGATGTCCTCGGGATCCTTGGTGACGTACGACACCACGCCGCCGATGGCGTCCGAGCCGTACAGGCTGGAAGCCGGCCCGCGCAGCACCTCGATCCGCTTGAGGAAGGAGAACTCGGGCGCGTCGCGCGTGGCGCTGGACAGGTTGGAGGGCCCGCCGCCGTTGTAGTAGTCGGGCAGGCGCACGCCGTCGACCATCAGCAGCACCCGGTTGTCTTCGATGCCGCGGATATTGATGCTGCCGGCGCCAAAGCGGCGACGGTCGCGGGGCACGTCGATATCGGGCTCATCGGCGAACAGGGCGGCCTCGTCAACGGGCTGGGCACGTTCGATCCGGCTGGCATCGATGGCGGTGATGGTGGAGGCAACGGCGTCGGCGCGCTCCTCGGTGCGAGTGGCGGTGACCACCACCTCGCTTAAGTGGCGGGCCGGATCGGCGGCCAGATCGGCGGCTGGATCGGCAGCCAGGACGGGACCACCAAGGGCGGCGCACACGGCAGCGACAGGCGTGACTCGGACGGAGGCGCGCAAGCGCGCCAGACAGCGGCGTTTCATGGAATTTCCCCAAAGAAAGCGAAACGCTGGCTGGCTAGTGCGAAAACTGTGGCTCGCTCGCGTGGTCAGGCGTGGCTCGGTGAACCCGGTCACGCGTTATTGAGAATGCGAAGTATTATCAATAAATAACTATTTGTAAAGCATGAGTCATCACAATTCATGCCCCTGCGCACGAAGCGCTGCAATTAGTGGCAACGCCGCAACGAAGCCGCAACAATGCCGAAACGATGCCGAAACAAAAAGGGCGGTGCCGACCGATCCGGCACCGCCCCGAGGCGTCGCAATTTGCTACGGCAGCACGCTCAGTGCGCAGCCTCCCCGCCCACCAGGGCCGGCAGACGATTGCCTTCTTCGTCGATCTGCAGCGGGCCGGTGCCCGAGAACCGATCGAGCGCCAGGTAGATCACCGGGGTGATGAACAGCGTGATCACCTGCGAGAACAGCAGGCCGCCCACCACCGCCAGGCCCAGCGGCTGGCGCAGCTCGGCGCCCGCGCCCAGGCCGAGCGCCAGCGGCAGCGCGCCCATCACGGCGGCGAAGGTCGTCATCATGATCGGGCGGAAGCGCAGCAGGCAGGCCTGCCGGATCGCGCGCGCCGGGGCCATGCCCTGCTCGCGCTGCGCGGCCAGCGCGAAGTCGATCATCATGATGGCGTTCTTCTTGACGATCCCGATCAGCATCAGCACGCCGATGGTGGCGATCAGCGACAGCTCCACGTTGAAGAGGAAGAGCGTCAGCAGCGCGCCGACGGCCGCCGACGGCAGCCCGGCCAGGATGGTCAGCGGATGGATGTAGCTCTCGTACAGCACGCCCAGCAGCGTGTAGATCACCGCGAGCGCCGCCACCAGCAGCAGCACCTGCGTCGCCTGGGACGACTGGAACACCGCCGCGTCGCCGCCCCAGCTCGTGAAGATCGAGGTGGGCATGGCGATCTCTTGCTTGTAGGCATCGATCTTGGCCGAGGCCGCGCCCAACGCCGCGCCGGGCGCAAGGTTGAACGACACCGTCACCGAGGGCAGCTGGCCCTGGTGGTTCACGGCGATCGGCCCGACCCGGCGCTCGGTGGTGGCGAAAGCGGAGATCGGCACCATCTGCCCGGTCTTGCTGCGCACGTAGATCTTGGAGAACGCGGTCTCGTCGGCGCGGTCGATGTCGGCCGCCTGCAGGATCACGTAGTAGTTGTCGATCGGCGTGTAGATGGTGGAGACCTGGCGCTCGCCAAAGGCGGAGTACAGCGCCTGGCGCACGTCCTGGATCTGCACGCCCAGCGCGTTGGCCTTGTCGCGGTCAATCGACAACTGCGCTTCCAGGCCCGACTGCTGCGAATCGCTGGTGACATCGCGGAACAGCGGATCGGCGCGCATCTTGCCCATCAGCTTGTCGGAGTACTCCTGCAGCTGGCCGGCCTTCACGCTTTGCAGCGTGTACTGGTAGCGGCTCTTGCTCTGGCGCCCGCCCAGGCGCAGGTTCTGCACCGGCGAGAAGTAGACCGCCAGGCCGGCGATGCCCGACACGTCCTTGCGCAGGGACTCCACCACCTTGGCCATCTTGGGGCGCTCGCCCAGCGGCTTGAGCTCGACGAACATGCGGCCCGTGTTGATAGCGGGGGACGGCCCGCCACCGATCGAGATCACGATGCTGCGCACCGCCGGGTTCTTGCGCATGCGCTCGGCCGCATCGCGCAGGCGCTCGGCCATGGCGTCGAAGGAAATGTCTTGCGGGCCTTCGGCATTGACCTGGATCTGCCCGATGTCTTCTTCCGGGAAGAAGCCCTTGGGGATCATCACGAACAGCACCGCGGTCAGCACGAAGGTCAGGCCGGCCACCGCCAGCACCGACTTGCGGTGCGCCAGGCACCAGTCAAGCCCGCGCGCATAGCGGTGGAGCGTGAATTCGAACAGGTTCTCGAACCACTGGGTGGAGCGCAGCCCGATGGTCTGCTTCTGCACGATGGCCGGTGCATGGCCGGCATCCGCGTGGTCGCCATAGGCATGTTGCGACTCGTCGATCGGTACGTTCTCGGCCGACAGGAAACGCGCGCACAACATCGGGATCAGCGTGAGCGACACCAGCGCCGACACCAGGATGGCCAGCGATACCACCGCCGCGAACTCGTGGAACAGCAAGCCGATCACGCCCGGCATGAAGAAGATGGGGATGAACACCGCCACCAGCGAGATCGAGATCGAGAGGATGGTGAAACCCATCTCGCGCGAGCCGACCAGCGCGGCTTTGAGCGGCGGCACACCCTCCTCGATATGGCGCACGATGTTTTCCAGCATCACGATGGCATCGTCCACCACCAGACCCACGGCGAGCGTGATGGCCAGCAGCGACACATTGTCCAGGCTGTAGCCGAAGGCCTTCATCAGCGCCACCGTGCCGATCAGCGAGATCGGCAGCGACACGGTGGGAATCAGCGTGGCGGCGGCGCGGCGCAGGAACAGGAAAATCACCATCACCACCAGCCCGACGGTCAGGGCCAGCGTGAACTGCACGTCGTGGATGGATTCGCGGATCGACTGCGAGCGGTCGTTGACCACGGCCACGTTGACCGAATCCGGCATCTGCTGGATCAGGCGCGGCAGCGCGTTCTTGATGGCGTCCACCACCGCCACCGTATTGGCATCGGGCTGGCGCAGCACGGCCAGCACGATCGAGCGCTCGTTGTTAAGCCAGCTGCCGGTCTTGATGGTCTCGACGCTGTCTTCCACATCGGCCACGTCAGACAGCCGCACCAGCGCGCCGCTGGGCTGGCTGGCCACGATGATGTTGCGGAACGCGTCGGCGCTGGCAAGCTGGCGGTTGGCCTGGATGGTGAGCGTCTGGCGCGCGCCGTCCAGCGTGCCCACCGGCGTGTTGGCGTTGGCGCGGTTGAGCGCCGTGGCCAGCTCATCCAGCGTGAGGCCGCGCGCGGCAAGCGCGTCCGGGTGGGCGCGCACGCGCACGGCAAAGCGCTTTTGCCCGAACACCTGCACCTGCGCCACGCCCGGCAAGGTGGCCAGGCTGGGCGAGATCAGGTTGTCGCCGAAGGCGTTGAGCTCGGCCAGGCTCATGGCCGGCGAGTTGATCGCCAGCAGCAGCACCGGCGCATCGGCCGGGTTGACCTTGCGGTACGACGGCGGCACCGTCATTTCGATTGGCAGCGCGCGTTGCGCGCGGAACAACGCCGCCTGCACGTCCACGGCCGCGGCATCGATGTCGCGGTCGTTGTTGAACTCGATGGTGATGCTGGAGTTGCCGAGCGTGTTCGACGAGCTGATCACCGACACGCCGGGAATGGTGGCGAACTGCTTTTCCAGCTGGGTCGCCACCGAGGCCGCCATGGTCTCGGGGCTGGCCCCGGGCAAGGTGGCCGTGACCTGGATCACCGGCGAGTTGAACGACGGCAGCGCCGCGATCGGGATGGTGGGGTAGAGCGCAATGCCGGTGACGATGACTGCCAGGCACAGCAGGATCGTCATCACCGGGCGGCGGATACAAAGCTCGGACAGGGTCATGGTGTCAGTGCCCTGGGCTCAATGCTTGGCATTGGCGTTGGCATCGGCGGCGGCAGCGCTTGCCGCGCCGGCCTTGGCCGCGGGCGTCGCTTCCCGCACCATGCTGCCGGCGCGCAGGTTCTGCGCGCCTTCCACCACGACGCGCGTGCCGGGCGGCACGCCATCGATCACGGCGGCGCTGGCGGTAGAGACCTGCACCTTCACCGGCATCGGCTTGACGCGGTTGTCCGCCTGCACAGCGTAGACAAAGCGGCCCTCCGGCCCCGTCACCACCGCCTGCGGCGGCACCGACAGCGCGTTCTTCAGGGTCTGCACCACGGCGTCCACGTTGGCATACGTCCCCGGCCACAAGCGCTGCTCGTCGTTGTCGAACTGCGCCTTGATGCGGATGCTGCCGTACTGCGGGTCCACCGTGTTGTCCACAAAGCTGATCTTGCCGGTCACGGGGGTCTTGCTGCCGTCGTTGGGCAGCGCGGTCACGGCAACAGGGCCGGCGTGCAGTGCCTCGCGCAGCGCGGCGAGCTGGCGCTCGGGCAGGGTGAAGGTGACGGCAATCGGCTGCACCTGGGCGATGGTGACCATCGGCAGGGCGCTGTTGGGCATCACCAGCGAGCCGGGGAACATATTGATCACGCCGGTGCGCCCGCCGATGGTGGCGCGGATGGCGCCGTAGCTGACCGCCACGCGGCTGGCTTCGATGGCGGCCTGGTCGGCGCGCAGGGTGGCCTCGAAGCCGTCGACCTTGGCCTGGGCCGTATCCACCGCGCTCTTGGAGATGAAGTTGCGCTGCAGCAACTCATTGCTGCGCACCAGCGTGCGGCGGGCATCGGAGAGGTCGGCCTGGTCGCGCATCAGCTGGGCCTGGGCCTTGGCGAGGTTGGCCTCGTCCATGCGGGTGTCGAGCGTGAAGAGCAGGTCGCCCGGCTTGACGGTCTGGCCTTCCTTGATATGGACGGTGCGCACGGTGCTGGACACTTGCGGGCGGATCTCCACCGTGGCGAGCGCGCTCACCGTGCCGTTGGCCGTCACCCGCAGCGGCACGTCGCCCTGCTGCACCACCGCAGTGGTCACTACCACCACGGGCGGCGCCTTGGCCGCCGGCTTGGGCGCCGTCCAGGCACGCCAGCCGAACCATCCGCCAGCAGCCAGCGCGATCAAGACCACACCGAGCAACCAGGGCGACACACCCTCGCCGGTACCCGTGGAAGGACTCCACTTAGCGTCGACGAAGCCCTTGGCCTGGTCGATCCCGTTCGTTTTCATGTGAGGACTCTCTGACAGTGCGCGCAAAATGCGCCCGCTCCCCGGTGGCCCGGCCTTCTGGGAAACCGGTGCCGCGCTGCGGAAAACCGCTAGTAGTACAGGATCAGGGGCGTTGAAGGCCAGTGCCCGCGCAATCCACGCCATTACAAACTATTACAGCGCGAAAAGATGCCTGCTTGTATCGAGAGTCAAACATTATCAGAAAAGCGGCTTCAGGCGGCCATTGCGTTGCCGGGTGTTGATGCTTTCTATCGACACATCGCGCGGTCCCGGCGCGATGATCACCGCGGCGCCGGCCTGGAGCTCGCCGGGGGTGACCACGCTCAGGTAAATGCCGGAATAGCCGCTTTGCACCATATGCTTGATCGCATGGCGGTAGCCCATCACGGCGTTGAACTTGTAGCAGGGCTGGCGCGGCGACTCCACCCGGAGCACGACGTCGCCAATGCGCAGCAGATCCCCCACCCACAGATCGGTCTCGAGCACGCCCTCCAGGGTCAGGTTTTCGCCCATGGCGCCGGGCACGAGCGGCTTCTCGGCCTCGGGCAGCCGTGCTTCCCGGCGGCGCGCGTTCCACCAGGCGTAGTGTTCGGCCGGGTAGGCGTAGACCGCCTTGTCCAGGCCGCCATGCACGCTCAGGTCGGCCTGTTCGTCGCCCGCCAGCCCCAGCGGGCTCACCGCCACCGACAGCGGGTGCAGCAAGGTGCTGAGCGGATGCTTGCGGATGCCGGACATCACCACCGCCTCGGTGCCCACCGCCGCCACGACGAGCGGGACCGCCTTGCCGACGCTGATGGCGATGAGGCGCATGCCGATGGATGTGCTCATGCCGTCTCCTTGATCCTGTGTCCTTTATCTTAGCGCCGGGATTTTCCAAACAGAGGTATCAAGCGGCTGCCGCGTGTGCGGCGCCGCACGGCTGGCGGCTTTGTCCGCTTTGTCCGCTTTGTCCGCTTTGTCCGCTTTGTCCGCTTTGTCTGCTTTGTCTGCTTTGTCTGCTCGGTCCAGTGGGGCGATGAGTCGGTTGGCTCAGGCCTGCTGCCGCGCCGTCTCGCGCAGGCACCAGCGCTGCCCCAGCACCCGCGCCCGCTGCGACACCACCAGCGCCAGCAGCATCAGCGCCGCCGCCCCCCAGTGCAGGGAGTCGGCGCCAGCGGTCGCGTAGATCGCCGCACCGCCCATCGCGCCCAGGGCCTGGCCGAGGTAGATGGAAGACGAGTTGAGCGAGATCGATACCGCCGCGCGCTCCGGCGCCAGCGCGACCAGCCGCGCCTGCTGCGCACTGTTGGTGGCAAAGCCGCCGACACCCCACAGCATGAAGATCAGCACCAGCGCCACCGGCCCCAGTGTCGCCAGCGGCCACAGCAGCATGGCCGCCAGCGAGGTCAGCATGGCGGCCTGAACGATGCGCGCGGGCGTGGCACGGTCCATGCGCGACGCCGCCAGCACATTGCCGCTGACGCCGCAGGCGCCGTAAGCCAGGAACATCAGGCTGAGCGTGCCGCCGCTGATGCCATGCACGTCGCGCAGTAGCGGGGCAATATAAGTAAACAGCGTGAACATTCCGGCCGACTGGATCATGGTGGTGGCCACCACCAGCACCATCGGCGTGTGCCGCAGCACCGCGCCCCAGGCCGCGCGGCCCACCGGTTCCACATACAGCCGCGCCGGCAAGGCCCGCCACACGCCCACCGACGCGCCCAGCGCCAGCAAACCCACCAGCCCCATGCTGAAGCGCCAGCCCAGCGTGCTGGCAATCCACGTCCCCATTGGCACGCCCACCACGCTGGCCACGCTCCAGCCCAGGAAGACAAAGCTGATGGCGCGCCCGCGCGTCTGCGCGTTGACCAGCAACGGCAGGGTGGCGGCGGCTTGCGGGGTGAAGATGGCCGCGCCGATCGCGCTCAGGAAGCGGATCGCCATCAGGCTGGCAAAGCTCGGCGCAAAAGCCGCGGCCAGGTGCATCGCGGCATAGACCAGCAATGAGCCCGCCAGCAGCAGCCGGCGGTCGATGCGCGAGCCGAGCGTGGCGAACAAGGGCGCGCCGACGCAGGTCGCCAGCGCGAACACGGAGATCAACTGGCCTGCGGTGCCGGCCCCGAGCTGGAAATCGCCGGCAATGTCGTTGAGCATGCCGGTGACGATCATCGCGCCGGTACCGATGACAAAATTGCCAAGGCACAGCATCACGAGCCTGGGATCCATGGCGACGGGGGCGGAGAAGGGGGGGACGAAAAACGCGGCCAGAGGCCGCGCGGGAAGTCCGAGTGTAGCGGTTTTGCCCGGTTCGCGTTGCGCGTAGCGCACTCGCCGGCGAGGGGGCCGGCGGGTGGGCGCCTGCGGGCCAGCGCTTAGCGCGACAGCGCCGGGGTCAGCGCCTTGGGATTGGCGATGCTGTCATGCTTGCCGCTCAGCACATCGAGGATGTTCTGGAAGGCGATGCGGAAGTACATCTCATAGCTTTCGCGTTCGACATAGCCCAAGTGCGGCGTGCAGATGCAGTTTTCCATGCGCAGCAGGGCGTGGCCCTGCAGGATGGGCTCGGACTCGAACACATCGACCGCCGCCATGCCGGGACGTCCGCGGTTGAGCGCGGCCAGCAGGGCGTTTTCCTCGACCAGCTCGGCGCGGCTGGTGTTGACGAACAGCGCGGTGGGCTTCATGCGGGAGAAGTCGGCCAGCTTGACCAGCCCGCGGGTCTCGTCATTCAGGCGCAGGTGCAGCGACAGCACGTCGCTGTCGGTAAACAATTGCTCCTGCGACTCGGCCACGGCCAGGCCGTCCTCGCGCGCGGCATTCTGCGAGTTCTCGCGTCCCCATACCAGCACATTCATGCCGAAGGCCCGGCCGTAGCCCGCCAGCAGCTTGCCGATCTTGCCGTAGCCCCAGATCCCGAGCGTCTGCCCGCGCAGCACCTGGCCCAGGCCGAAGTTGGGCGGCATGGTGGTGGACTTGAGCCCGGACTGCTGCCAGGCGCCGTGCTTGAGGCTGGCCACGTACTGGGGAATGCGGCGCTGGGCCGCCATGATCAAGGCCCAGGTGAGCTCGGCCGGGGCCACGGGCGAGCCGGCGCCTTCCAGCACCGCCACGCCGCGCTCCGTACAGGCCTCGACATCCACATGGCCGCCAACGCGCCCGGTCTGGCTGATGATCTTGAGCTTGGGGAGTTTTTCCAGCAGTTGCCGGGTGATGCGCGACCGTTCGCGGATAAGCACCACGGCTTCCACGTCGGACAGGCGTGCCGCCAGCTGGCCAACGCCCTTGACGGTGTTGTTGAACACCTTGACGTCATGGCTATCGAGCAGGCTGAAGCACGACAGCTTGCGAACGGCATCCTGATAGTCGTCGAGTACGGCAATCTTCATCGGAAACTCTATTTTGGCTATCGCAAGGTGCGCACACCCACATTGAGGCGCACCCATCAACGTTATAGTTTTAGCATCTGCCGCCCGACACCGCACCGAATGCCGCACGCGGCGGGAACAATCCCACTCGACACGAAAGTGAGCCGACGGACAGGCAGACGAGACAATACGGCATGGCCCGGAATCGCGCACAAACATTGCTGCGGAGCAAAAAACAGCGGCGTGCGGCGGTGGTATCCTTGCCGGTTCCGGTGCCGCCCCAGATTGTCGGTCGAGCCGTGCTCCCGTCACCCGAGCCGCGCCGGACAAAGCCTGCCCGGCCCTGCCAAAGGCGAAGCGCAACTGTAGCGCAGCCGCGGGGCCTGTCGCGACCTTTTGCGCAGTTCCGGTCGCTGTGCAGTTGTAACGGGATGTGACGATCCTGGTCAGAGCCGCCCTACGCGGCCCGGTGCGGAACCAGTGGCGAATTGCCGCGGTCTGCCCAGGTCGTGGGGCCGCTGCCAGCCGTCTCCCGGCCGCGGCAACCGGCCTGGCTTTGCAAGATTTCCTTTACGCTTTGGAGTAGCAGTATGAACCACCCCACCATGCAGGGCACGCCCGCACTCAACGTACCGGCCTGGGTCAAGCACCAGAAGCTGGTCGCCTGGGTGGCCGAGTTCGCGGCCCTCGCCAAACCCGACAGTATCTACTGGTGCGACGGCTCGCAGGAAGAGTACGACCGCCTGTGCGAGCAGATGGTCGCCGCCGGCACCATGAAGCGCCTGAACCCGGCCAAGCGCAAGAACTCGTTCCTGGCACTGTCCGACCCATCCGACGTGGCGCGCGTGGAAGACCGCACCTTCATCTGCTCGCAGAAGAAGGAAGACGCCGGCGCCACCAACAACTGGACCGCCCCGGCTGAAATGCGCCAGACGCTGTCCGGCCTGTTCGACGGCTGCATGCGCGGCCGCACGCTGTACGTGGTGCCGTTCTCGATGGGCCCGCTGGGCTCGCCGATCGCCCACATTGGCGTGGAACTGTCGGATTCGCCGTACGTTGCCGTCAATATGCGCATCATGACCCGCATGGGCCGCGCCGTGTTCGACGTGCTGGGCACCGATGGCGAGTTCGTGCCGTGCGTGCACACCGTGGGCAAGCCGCTGGCTGCCGGCGAGAAAGACGTGGCCTGGCCGTGCAACCCGACCAAGTACATCGTCCATTTCCCGGAAACACGCGAAATCTGGTCGTACGGCTCGGGCTACGGCGGCAACGCCCTGCTGGGCAAGAAGTGCTTCGCGCTGCGCATCGCCTCGACCATGGGCCGCGACGAGGGCTGGCTGGCCGAGCACATGCTGATCCTGGGCGTGACCTCGCCGGAAGGCAAGAAGTACCACGTGGCCGCCGCGTTCCCGTCGGCCTGCGGCAAGACCAACTTCGCCATGCTGATCCCGCCCAAGGGCTTCGAAGGCTGGAAGGTCACCACCATCGGCGACGACATCGCCTGGATCAAGCCGGGCCAGGACGGCCGCCTGTACGCCATCAACCCGGAAGCCGGCTACTTCGGCGTGGCCCCGGGCACCAGCGAGAAGACCAACTTCAACGCGATGGCTACCCTGAAGGAAAACGTCATCTTCACCAACGTGGCGCTGACCGATGACGGCGACGTGTGGTGGGAAGGCATGAGCAAGGAAGCCCCGGCGCACCTGATCGACTGGCAGGGCAAGGACTGGACCCCGGCCATCGCCAAGGAAACCGGCGCCAAGGCTGCCCACCCCAACGCCCGCTTCACCGCCCCGGCCGTGCAGTGCCCGTCGATCGACGATAACTGGGACAACCCCGCTGGCGTCGCCATCGACGCGTTCATCTTCGGCGGCCGCCGCTCCACCACCGTGCCGCTGGTGACCGAGGCGCGCAACTGGACCGAAGGCGTCTACATGGCCGCCACCATGGGCTCGGAAACCACCGCCGCCGCTGCTGGCCAGCAAGGCGTGGTGCGCCGCGACCCGTTCGCCATGCTGCCGTTCTGCGGCTACAACATGAGCGACTACTTCGGCCACTGGCTGGCGCTGGGCAAGAAGCTGGAAGCGTCCGGCGCCAAGCTGCCGGGCATCTACTGTGTCAACTGGTTCCGCAAGGATGAAGCCGGCAACTTCGTGTGGCCGGGCTTTGGCGAGAACATGCGCGTGCTGTCGTGGATGATCGACCGCGTCGAAGGCCGTGGCAAGGGCACCGACCACGTGTTCGGCACCTCGCCCAGCTTCGAGGACCTGAACTGGGAAGGCCTGGACTTCACCAAGCAGCAGTTCGAGCAGGTCACCTCGATCGACCACGCCGCCTGGCAACAGGAACTGGCGCTGCATGAGGAGCTGTTCACGCAACTCAAGCACAACCTGCCGCAAGCCCTGGTGGATGCCAAGGCCGCGCTGGCCAAGCGTCTTGCTGCCTAAATAACAGGCACACCAGCCGAAGCCGTCGAACAGGCCAAAGCCACACGCCCACTCCGTTAACAGGGGTGGGCTTTTTTCATTGGGACCCGCTCGGGCCGCCCTCCGTGCTGCCTTGCTCCACGGCGAACTTCACCAGCTCCGCGCGGCCTTCGATGCCCAGCTTGCGCCGCAGGTTGAGCCGGTGGGTCTCGATGGTGCGCACCGAAACGCCCAGCGCGGCGGCAATGTCCTTGTTGGCCTGGCCGCGGCCGATGCAGTTGAAGATGTCGCGCTCGCGCGGGGTGAGCGCATCGAGCGGCCCGGCGGCCGGGGTTTGCTCGGCCATGCTGCGGGCGATGCGGGCGCTGTAGAAGACGCGGCCGGCCAGCACCGCGGCAATGGCAGCCATCAGCTCGTCGGCGGGCGCATCCTTGAGCACATAGCCGCGCGCGCCGGCGCGGATCGCCTGGCGCACGTATTCGAGGTTGTCGTGCATCGACACGATCAGCACGGCCAGCTCCGGATAGTCCTCATGCAGCGCGGCGGCCAGCGCGATGCCGCCCATGCCTCGCATGCCGATATCGGTGATGACCAGCTCAGGCATGTGCTCGGCGCTGGCCCGCGCCAGCCAAGCCAGCGCGGCCTCGCCGTCGTCGGCTTCGCCCACCACCGCAAGCTCGGGCTGCAGGGCAAGGCGCATGCGCATGCCGTCGCGCACCAGCGCATGGTCGTCGATCAACAGGACGCGGGCGGGGGCGGGGGTCATGAGTGGGGGTTTCCTCGTAAATCTGGCGAATCTGGCGAATCCGGGTGGTGGCGTGCGGCCGACGGTGCCGGCACCACCGGCACCGCTGCGCTCAGCCGGGTCGAGCCCGGCCCGGAGACGATATCGAACTCGCCGCCCAGCGCGGCAATGCGCTCGCGCAGGTTGCGCAGGCCGATGCCGCGCTTCGGATCGAGCTGCATGCGCGCTACGTCGAAGCCGGCGCCGTCATCCTGCACGGTCAGCCGGGTAGCGTTGGCATCGAACGCCAGCATCAGCGTGACATGGCGCGCATGCGCATGCCGCTCCACATTGGTCAGGGCCTCCTGGGCGATGCGATAGAGGGCTGTGGCCTGCTCGTCGGCAAGTTCGCGCGGCTTGCCCGTGTGCGACACGGAAATCTGCAGCCCGCTGCCTTCCTGCATCTCGCGTGCCAGGTGCTCCAGCGCGGCGAACAGGCCAAGGTCGTCAAGCAGAGCGGGGCGCAGGTTGCGCGCCACCCGGCGCACCTCGTTGAAGACCGTATCCAGGCGGACCAGCGCCGTGCCGAGCACGGGCGCAACCGACTGGCCCTGGTCCGGGGCCATGCGCAGGCGGTTGGCGGCCGTCTCCAGCAGCAGCTTGACCGACACCAGCAGCTGGCTGATGCCATCGTGCAGCTCGCGCGACAGCCGCGCGCGCTCCTCTTCCTGCGACTGCACCACGCGCTGGGCCAGCTGCCGCAGCTTGGCGTCGGCCTCGCGGTGCTCGCTCACATTGAGCGCCAGTCCGCTGGCGGCCACCAGCAGGATGCTGATCGCGGCAATCACGCCGATCCACGCCATGGTTTCGCGGATATCGGTCTCCGCCCGCGCATCGAGCTGGCGCAGGGTGCGCTCCACGTCGTCGAGATAGATGCCGGTGCCCAGCATCCAGTTCCACTCCGGCACGGCGACCACGTAACCCAGCTTGGGGGCCAGTTGCCGCGAGGAGGGCTTTTTCCACATATAGCGCACCGACCCGCCGCCGGAACGGGCCGCGGCGATCAGCTTCTGGATGGTGAGCGCGCCCTGCGGGTCCCGCAGGCTCCACAAATCCTGTCCGACCAGCTCGGGCTGGCGCGGGTGCATCAGATTGCGGCCTTGCAGGTCATAGAGGAAGAAGTAGCCGTCGGGGCCGTAGTCCAGGCGCGCCAAGGCCTGCATGGCGGCGTCACGGGTGGCCGCATCGTTGTGGCCCGAGCGCACCATCGGCGCGATCGCGCTTTGTGCCAGTTCTACGTAGTGACGCAGCTCGACTTCCTTGCTCTGCAGGTAGGCCGCCTCGACCAGGGCGCGCTCGTGGCTTGCCAGCTGGGTGGCCTGGTAACGCACGGCCAGCGCGATGCCGAACATGGCCACGGCGAGCGGCGCGACGGCCAATAACAGGATTTTCTGACGGAGTTTCATCGGGACCGGGGTAAACACGGATGACGCGCAAGCGGCA
>NZ_JBFTSF010000016.1:0-47710 GCF_056399905.1 Cupriavidus sp. 01L46 | reverse complement strand
CCTTAAGGCGATGCGAGTTTGGGTCCCGGCCGCTCTTTTCGCCGAATCCCGAGGAGGTAGTCGCCCCATCCGGCGCGCCTTTTTTGCCTACTTTTTTGGCAAGACAAAAAAGTAGGTCGCCGCCCCGCAGGGGAGGTGAAACTGCAGTTGCCTTTGACTTTAAGCAGTTGCAGTTGCAGTTCCAGTTGCAGCCAAGCCCCCCATCCCCCCATCTAATGCCGCAAAGCAACCCCCCCCCCCCCCGCATTCTGCTGCCGCCACTGCGTCGGACTCATCCCGAACCGCTCATGAAACACCCGGCTGAAATGCGCGGCATCCGCAAACCCCAGCGCAAACGCAATCTCGGTAATGCTGCGCCCGCCCTCCCCACCGCCGGATAGGCGCAGCGCAGCCTGCCGCAGCCGGCGCGAGAGGATATAGGCATGCGGCGTCTGGCCGAACTCGCGGAACAGGTTATACAGCGTGCGGCGCGAGACGTTCAGGACCACCGCCAGGCTTTGCGCCGATAGCGCCGGATCGTGCAGATGGGCGTCGACGAACCCGGCGATGCGGTTCATGCGCGCTTCGCCCAGATGGCGTGCCATGGCGGCGTCCGTGCCGTCCCTTATCACCGCGGGCGACGGTGCGTGCGCGCCCTGTAGCGCCGTCTCCATCAGCGACACGACGGAATCCTGCAGCACCACCTGGCCTTGCTGGTCCAGCAGGTGGCCCGCACAGGTGTCGTGCAGCAGCGCCCCGAGCGCCGACACCGCGATGCGCGCCGCGCCCTCGCCGCGCAGCGCCCGTCCGCCCAGGCAGGTGGCCGCCTGCCGCCAGCCGAAGGCGCGCTCCTGCGGCACCAGCAGCACCAGCACGCGGCAACGCTCCRCCATGTCGATGCTGTAGGGCTGCGCGGTATCGTAGATCGACCACATGCCCGGCTCCAGCGACGCTTCGTTGCCGCGCTGCGCCACCCGGCTGCGCCCGCTCAGCTGCCAGAAAATCTTGAAGAAACCCGCATCGGAAGCCACCGCGTGCCGGCGCTCGCGCGCCACGCGATGCGCGTCAACCTCCATGTCCGCCACCGCGCACGCGCCGAAGCGCGCATAGCTGACATTGCAATGGAACGGCCCGCGCGCCTGGCGGGAATATTCGAGCGGCAGGAAACGCGTATCGATGGCCTCGCGCCATTGATCGAACGTCATATTGGTCGTGCGCGTCATATTCTGCGGCAGGCTCTGCACAGCGGGCATCAGGGCATCTCCAGTGACCGGCGGCATGGCGCGCGCGCCGGAAGTGCGGGAAGCTGGACGGCCAGCCTAATGGAAAGCCCGGGGACAGACAATGGGAACAACTACGCAGGCGCACTCGCGCCGGCCCGGACAATGGCAAGCCGGCCCCGTCGCCGCACCGGTTGCTGCACTGCCGCACAACCTGCTCGGGACAGCCGGGGCGCCGGCCAAGCGTGATTTGCCGGGATGCGCCTTTGGGAGCCTTGGCCTTTGGGAGCCTTGGCTTGTCGCCCGCCACGATCGCCACGGCACACATCACGCGCGAGGGTCGTGGGAGAAGTCGCCCATGTGGGCACTCGGCTTCGTATCCTCGCATGCCATGGCAGCCACCATGCGCAAATGGCCGCGGGCTTCGGGAGAGGACTTCGGGTTCAGACAACGCGATAGATTTCCCAGCGAGCAGTGCCGGAGACCACGAACGGCTCCAGTTCCTTGCCCCATTGCGCATGGGCCGGAATCGATGCGAGCTGGCTCCACGCACGGTCCAGTTCGCCGAGGTCGCTCACTTCCCACTCGTGGACCACGGTCGCCTCCAGCGCGCCGATCGAGCCGGTCAGCAGGCGCCCGCGCACCAGCCCCACCTGCGGCGCGATCTCGCGCGCCCAGCCCTGCAACCGGTCGATGACCTCTTGCTTGTGCCCAAAGCGGGCATCGATCTGCCATCTGGCTATCAACATGATGTTTCCCCTTGATGCGTTAGCGGAAGGGCACAGACCGCGGAGCAGCCGCCGGCCCCGCCCCACCCGTTCCACTATAGGCCGGCATCATTGGCGTCATGGCAGGACAAAGCGTGGCAGCCAGGGTCACCGCTCCGGCGCAACCCGCGGCCCAGCCCGATATCCGCCCGCCCGGTGAGGTATGCGTAACACGCAACGGCGGGCCGCTGCCAGCCTCAAAGGGGGGAGGTATCAGCCGGCCACCGCCCTGCGCACCTTCGCCAGCGCCGCCTCCAGGGCTTCAAGCGAAATGGAGCCGATGGCGAGCCGCAGCGCATGCGGCACGTTGGGCGTCGCGGCGAACGGCTCCGCCGTTGTCACCAGGACGCCCTCGCGCGCCAGGTCCGCGGCAATGCGATCTGCTCGCAGGTCCTCGGGCAAAGAAAGCCAGAGATAGTAGGACGAGCGGTGCGCGGCGATGGCGCACCCCCGCAGCACGCGGCGCGCCAGGCTCTGGCKCCGCCGCGCGTCCTTGCGCTTGCGATCCTCGAGCCCGTCAACCAGGCCGGCCTCGATCCAGTGGCAACCCAGCGCCACGGTCAGGGACGGGGTGTTCCAGGTCGACACGCGAATGGCGCGCTCAAGCGCCGGCACCATGGCCAGCGGCGCAACGACAAACCCCAGCCGCAAGCCGGAAGCCACGCTCTTCGACAAGCCCGACACATAGACCGTGCGCCCTGGCGCATAGGTAAAGACCGGCTTGGGTGCCGGCTCCGCCAGGAAGGCATAAGCGCCGTCCTCGACGATCAGGAAATCATGCCGGTCGGCCAGCGCGGCCAGGCGCAAGCGGCCTTCCTCCGGCATCACCGTGCCCAGGGGGTTGTGCATGGTGGGCATGGCGTAGACCGCGCGCACCGGACGCCGCCGGCAAAGCGCGGCCAGCGCGTCCAGATCCATGCCCGCGACGGTATGCGGCACCGGCTCCAGGCCGAGGCGGTGCGCCTGCGCCAGCATCTTCATGCCGGGATAGGTCAGCGCGTCCACAGCCAGGACATCGCCCGGCTTGAGCAGGCCCATGACCGTCACGGCGAGGCCCTGCTGCGCGCCATTGACGATCAGCACCTGCTCCCCGCCCACCCGGATGCCCCGGTTGCGCAGGTGCCTTGCCGCGGTCTGCCGCTCGTGCGCCCGCCCACCCTGGGGCGCCGAATGCAGCAGCGCATCGAGGTCCCCCGAGGCCGCGATGGTGCGCAGGCCGTCGCGCAGCATGTCGGCCTGGCCGGGCAAGGACGGATAGTTGAAGGTGAGATCGACCGCGCCGAAACGCACCGGGTGCTGCTCCAGGCCCAGGCCGCGCGGCAGCGAGGTGTCGCGCACGAAGGTGCCCCGGCCGGTCTCGCCAACGACAAGGCCGATGGATTCCAGCTCCCGGTAGATGCGCGATGCGGTGGCCAGGGCGACGCCATGCTGCTTCATCAAGACGCGAACGGTCGGCAATTGCGTGCCTGGCGGCAGCACCCCCTCGCGGATGCGCCCCGCTATCTCGTCCATGATGGTTTTGTACCGGGCTGGGATCATGCCTTGGCCTGCGCGCCTTCGTCGGATCGTTCTTTGTATCTAGAACAATTTTTTGTTTGTATCAGACACAAAGATTACGCTATCAGCCTCGACAACGTAAAGGGCTCCGCGGAGCTTTCTGGAAACCTGGGCATGATCGAATTCGCTACCTTGTMGGTGTTCGCCGCGGCCGTGATGGTGCTGCTGCTGTCACCCGGGCCAAACATGGCCTTCGTCATGGCGCACGGCGTCACCTACGGCCTCGGCGGCGGCGCGGCGGCCGCGCTCGGCATCGCCGCGGCGGATCTCGTGCTGACCGTCCTGACGGCAACCGGCATCACCGCCGTGATTGCCGCGTGGCCCCCGGCCTTCGACCTGATCCGCTATGCGGGAGCCCTGTACCTGCTGTGGATGGCCTGGAAAGCGCTGCGCCGCCCGCTGCTGCCGCTGGGCGCGGTGACCCGGCAGGCCTCGTTGAAATCGGTGTTTTTCCGCTCTACGCTGAACAGCTTGCTGAATCCGAAGGCGTTGCTGTTCTTCATGGTCTTCCTGCCGCAGTTCGTGGACCCGGGCAAGGGCAGCGTGGCCCGGCAGCTGATTGTCCTGGGCTGCGTGCTGACGGCGATCAGCACCGTGTTCCACGGCCTGCTKGGCGCGGCTGGCGGGTCGGCACGGCGGTTCCTGAGCCGCAACCCGCGTGCCGCCGTGTTCCAGAAATACGGGCTTGCCGTGGTGCTGGCGCTGCTGGCGCTGAGGCTGCTTGCCATGCCGAAGGTGTCCTAGCCGGCGAAGATGGCGGGCACTTCCATCCCTATACTGAAAAGACAATACAAGAAAGACAACACGAGATGTACATCGCAGCCTTTATCTACAAGCCCGGCAAGATCGACGAAGAGTTCCAGCGGCTGAGCGCGGTCATTGACGAGGTGGCGGGCAGCATCGCCGGCTTCCTGGGGGCCGAATCCTGGCGCTCGCCCGACGGCAAGCTGGCCAACGCCAGCTACTACTGGCGGGATCAGGAAGCCCTGCGGGCCTTCGCTGCCCATCCACGGCACCTTGACGCCAAGCGCCAGTACCGCAAATGGTATGACGGCTATCACGTCGTGGTGTCAAAGGTGGAGCGCGTCTATGGCGACGGCAGCCTGGCTCACTTCACGCGGTTCGGCGAAGAAGAGAAAAAAGGCCGGTCGATCTGACCGGCCAAGCGATCCTCGCGCATCAGCAAGGTCGATATGATCGTTGGCGGCATCCTCCGTGCGCAGGATGCCGCCCAAGTGCTGCTCAGTTACCGCTCAGTTACCGCTTAGAAGCGGCTTAGAAGCGGTGACGCACGCCGACGGTGGCGCCGGTCTGGTTCGCGCCCGGCAGTGCCGTGCCGGCACCGTTCAGGCCCAGGGTGGAGCCCGACTTGTTCTTCACGTAGCCAATGTTCACGTAGGCATCGGTGCGCTTGGACAGCGAGTAGTCACCCGACAGCACGTACATCCACGAATCCGCGCCGCTGTTCTTCATGTCGGTGTAGTACGCCGCGCCAGTCAGCTGGAACGCAGGCGTGAACTTGTACTGCGCGCCTGCCCAGTACACATTGCTGCGGGTGACGGTGGCCGTGGCGCTTGCCGTGCCGTCGTCACGCAGCCAGCGGTAGCCGGCAAACACCTTGGCATCGCCGAAGGCATAGGACGCGCCGATGGCCGCGCGCTTGGCGCTGCGGTCCTTCAGTGCCACCGACGAGCCCTGGAACTGGTCATACGCGGCGCCGACCGAGAAGCTGCCAACGGCGTAGGCCAGGCCCGCGCCGTAGTTGCGGCCCACCTTGCTTTCGCCCGGCACTTCGCTGCCGTTGGTCACCGTGGCATCGCGCCCGGTGCTGTAGAAGCCGGTAGCCGTCAGGCCGCCGAACTTGCCCGTGTACTTGAAGGCGTTGTCGGCACGGCCATTGAACAGCGAGTCGACGCTGTTGAGCGAGTAGCGCGGGCCAACGGMCATCGGGTCATAGGCGCCGAACAGGTCGTACAGCGCGTTTTGCTGGCGACCCAGCGTCACGGCGCCGAAATTGCCCTGCAGGCCCACGTACGACTGGCGGCCGAACAGGCGGTTGCCCTGGCCCGAAGCGCCGGTATCGATATCGAAGCCGCTTTCCAGCACGAAGATACCCTTCAGGCCACCGCCCAGGTCTTCGCTGCCGCGCAGGCCCCAGCGCGAACCCGACAGGTTGCCGGAGTTCATGCGGGTGACGGTGCCACCCGCGGAGCCGGAGGCCGGCATGTGGTTGATGACTTCAATGCCAACGTCGGCGATGCCGTACAGCGTGACGCCGGACGAGGAGGTTTGGGCGAACGCTGCGCCGGAGCCTGCGGCAGCAGCCGCGGCAGTCATTGCAAGGAGAGCTTTCTTCACTGATTTTCTCTGTCTTATGGATGGATGAGGCAGTCTTCCGCCAGCCGCGGGCAACCATGCGATAGACGCCATGAACCGCACCCGTGGCGGCTGAGCGCATTATCGATGCCTTATGTGAAAGCTTGATGTCGCTTTGCATGGCCGTATGTCTGCATGCCTGGATGACTGCAATTGCAATCATCCAGGCACGCCCCACGATCGCGCGGACAGCTGGCGCTGCAGCGATCCGGCGAGATATAGCACAACGTGATGCAAATGGATTTCCGCGGGTCGCCGGCAGCGCGTGAACAGTGCACCACTTGGCTGCAGCATCGCTTGAGATCCGGCGCAGAAGTTTCCTGCTCCATGGATTTTCAGCGCTAGGGATTACGCGTAGCCACGAGGAGTTCTCTTCAACTTCGCTGCTCCGAAAGCCGATTGGAAGCCGTCGGAAAGCCGTTTGGAAGATGCCGTTCCTAGAGTCTCGACACCCGCTCACGCCCGCGATGGCGTCGCGGTAAGGCAAGCATGGGCGCGCTGTCGGCCATCGCCATCCTGCTGCCGCTGAATGACGCGCGCCGGCAAGGGCKGCACGGCGCTGGGCATCACCATGATCTGCTCATTCTTCGCCGCGTCGGTGGGCATCATCGTGATGATCTTCGCCTCGCCGCTGTTCACCGAGATTTCGTTCAAGTTTGGACCCACGGAGATCTTCTCGATCATGCTGCTGGGCTTGCTGGCAGGCTCCACCATGTCGCGCGGGTCCCCGTTGAAAGGCGTGGCGATGACGCTGTTCGGCCTGATCTGCGGCTGTGTCGGTACCGACGTGAACAGCGGCACCTTCCGCCGTTCGCTGCTGCTGTCGCGCGGCGACATGATGGTGTTCGTGCATCGCCCGATCAGCTGCGTCTTCGTCGTGCTCTCAGCCCTGCTGCTGACCKGGGTCACGTACTCCGCGTGGCGAGCCAGCAGCGGCGCAGGCAAAGGGGCCGTGCTTGCCGGCGGCGAGCTTGCCGTCAATGAGTAGCCACGACGCAAGCGTGCACTGGCGCGGCTAGCCCGGGAAAGGATAGTCCGCGTCGAACGCCGCGAAACGCGCCTGCAGGAACTCGATCAGCCAGCCACGCAGCAAGGCGCGCCCCAGGTCGGCGGGTGCCGACAACCGTAGCGGCCCGGCCAGTTCCTCCCGCTGCTCAGCCAGTGCGCCCTCGCCCTCCTCCAGCGCCGCCAATGCCTTGCGCGCTGCCTCCAGGAACACCCGCCCCTCCTCGGTCAGGCGCATGCGGCGGGTGGTGCGGGCCAACAGCCGCGCGCTCAGGCGTTGCTCCAGGCGGATCAGGGCGGCGCTGGCGGTGGCGGCGGTCCGGCCCAGTTCACGCGCGGCCGCGGAGAGGTTTTCAAGCTTGGCGGTGCGGACAAAGAGTTTCAGGTCGTCTAGGGAGTACATTCAAATCTGGTTTGATTGAATCGGCATGTAATGGCAGATTATCAAATCTCTAGAGTGCATGCGACAAGGACGGCTCTAGCCGCGTCGCGCGAAAAGAAAGAAAAAAGGGATAGTACGCCACAAAGTTGACTACCCCTTGATGCCCCTCATGCGAGGATATACATTTCACAACGTATATCATCCTCGAGTGCCATGGGAGAAACAGATCATGCAAGTCAGCAAATGGGGAAATAGCCTGGCCATCCGTCTGCCCGCCTCCGTGGTGGACGCGCTGGAGCTGCACGAAGGCGACGACATTGAAGTCGTGATCGCCGACGAACGGGTTTTCCAGGTCAGGAAGAAACCCGGCAGCGCCGACTATCTGGCGAAACTACGGCAGTTCCGCGGGCGCCTGCCGGCAGATTTCAAGTTTGACCGGGACGATATCAATGACCGCGCGTAGGGCGTTTATCGATAGCAACGTACTGTTGTACCTATTGTCCGCCGACACGGCAAAAGCGGATCGCGCCGAAGCCGTCGTCCAGGCCGGGGGCAGAATCAGCGTGCAGGTCTTGAACGAAATCACCAACGTGGCTCGCCGCAAGCTGGCTATGCCGTGGCCAGAAGTGAGCGAGGTTGTGAGACTGATTCAGTCCCTGTGCCCCGTGGAGCCGCTCACAGTGGAAACACATGAGAAAGGCAGGCAGATTGCCGAACGTTACGGATTCAGCGTCTACGATGCGATGATCATAGCGGCGGCGCTGTTGTCCGACTGCGAGATCTTGTATTCCGAGGATATGCAGGACGGGATGCTGATCGAAGAAGGATTGCGTGTTCGCAATCCGTTTGCGGCAGGGCTGTCCCTTGGGACAGCTTGAGGGGGCCGCGCAATAGGTCAATCCAGCGCGCCCCCGTGCCACGCGATTAGCGCCGCGACTACCAGATCTGGCGGCAGGAACTCCTGCTCGATGCGCCCGCGCTCCTGCCGGCGCAAATACTGATAGAAGTCCCTTTCAACGACTGTGAGGCCCTCCGGCGGCTCGACACCGGCCGGCACAGGCTCCGCCACAGCCAACCCTACAGCGTATTGATCGAAGCAGGCTCGATGCATCTGCACGACAGTCACATCGGCCAGGGCCTGCCGTGCCCTGGCCAGCATCGTCAGCCCCCAGGTGTCCATGTCGCCCCAATAGGCAACATGCTTGTGCGCCAGCCATTCGGCTCGCATCCAGCCTAGGTTCAAACCCGCACCGAGGATGGCGACGGTATCGGCCAACGCCGGCAATTGATGCAGGCAGCGCTCGTTTTCCACGACCAGGATATGGCTGACGGACTCCGGCAACAGGCCAAGCTCGCTGACGCGCACGCGCTGCTGCGAAARCGGCAGCAGTCCAGGCGCCAGCGGCACCAACAGGAGCCAATGATCGCTATCATCGGCTGCATCCAGGAAGGACTCCAGCCCGAGCTCGCTCGGCAGTCCGTCAAAGCGCACATCGAGCATCTGGATCAACAAGGCGCGATTGCGTTCGATGAACTTGCTATCAATATTGCAGACGGTCAATGCCCGCAGCGGCCGTCCCCCCGCACAGCCAGGCGTCAAGGCCAGGGCGACCTCGCTCGCCTTGGCGACGTCGCCGGCCGGGCGGTCTACCGCAAGGCGGCGTTGGCGCAGGATCAATGGATGGAAGAGCGGATCGACAGCCTGTACCAACTGGCCAAGCGCCCGATACTCAGCCTGGATCGCTGCATCCCCTGTGGCTAAGACCCATTCCGACGGCGTGCGCAACTCCCAACTCTGCGGCACTTCAACCGGCGCATTGCCGGCTCGGTACGCCACATCCTGCCAGACAACCGTTCCGACTTGGATCTCACGCCAGCGCTGCACATGCCGCCTGACCAGGCCGGTCTCGTCGGCAAAAGCCCTTGCGCTCGGCCTGCCTATCGACAGACTCAGCGGCCAGCTATCAGCCTGGAGCAATCGAGCCACGCGCATATCCGCGGATTGCCAATGCCTGGCGAGCTTCGCCGCCAACTCATCCGGTGACTTCATCTTGGCTGTTTTGTCTAGAGCGAGCGAGCACATCCAGCTCTTCCCAACTCAGCGATGTCATGGTGGCCTGCTGCCCTCTGCGGTGAATCAGGATCGCGGAGCGGGTATGTGCGCGCAGCAGACGCATTTCCTTGTTCGGTGTGACAAACAGCGGATGCAGGCCAAACTCCCGCAGCGCCGAAATAATCCGCCCGGCCACTGCCTGCGAGCTTTTCGAGAATGCCTCATCCAGCACGATGGTGCCGAATAGCGGCTTGCTCCCTCCATCCGGGCACAGGGCATAGCTCAGCGAGGCTGTCAGAATATAGCTGGCGATGATTTCCTTCTCGCCGCCGCTTCCGCCCTGCGAGCCGGTGCGGGTTTCCATGACCGCGCCCGTGCCGCGCTCGATCACCGACACGGCAAACTGCAGGCGATAGCGCGGATCCAGCAGCGCACGCGCGCCAACCGTAGTCCGGCGCTCGCTGGCTTCTCGCAACAGCGTCACCACCTGCGCCAGGGCCCGGAAGTGGCTTTCGCCCTGATCGTCCTGCAATGCCGCCGAGCGTAGCGCACGCTGCGCCTGCTGCAGCGTTTTCAAGCTCTCATGAACCACACGGCGTGGATCCAGCCGCAGATACCGCCCGGGCTGGAAATCGACCCGGCGCATGGTGTTGTTAAGATCTTCGATGCGTTCCTCGATGATCGCCACTTCGTTCTCGATACTGCCGAGCAACTGGCTTACGCCCTGGTCGGAGGACTGGTTGAGGTAGTTCAGGAAGCGCTGCAGCTTCTCTGGCAGGGCCTCTTCGTTCAGTAGCTTCAGGCGCGCCAAGTATTGCGGCACGTCCTCCAGTTCGGTGCCGACATCGGACAGAGCGCCGGTATCCTCGCGCTTCGCTTGTCCCATAGCGCGAATCAGATCCTTCTCGCAACGAACAAGCGATTCGGCGATCCGTCGAAGTTGCTCACGCAATCGCCCTTCCGCCCCGGCCTCGTGCTCCTCCAGCGCATCGACCTGTTGCACGCCGGACAGGTCGAAATGCTGCTGTGCCAGCGCTAGCTGCTCAGCGCTCAACCCCTCGCCGCTACGTCGGTAGGCGCGTTCCCGCTGTGCTATCGCAACCTCGAGGTCTTTCTGCAAAGCGACTTGAACCATGCGAGCCTTTTGCCATGCCTCAGACCTTTGCCTCAGCAGCGTCTTGGCCTCCTGCCATCGTTGCTGCGCCCTCGCAGTATCCGACTCCGGATCGGTCAGATCAATCAGGCGCCGCCGCAAGTCAGCAAGGTCGCCTTCTGCCGCGGGTAGGTCGATGTCCTGGAACTGCAGACCCAGCAAGCGCTCAAGCAGGCCCAGGCGTACGCGGCTTTCACCCACTGCCACCTTGCCCAACTCGAACAGTTCCTCATGCCGCTTAAGCGCCGCCGTAGCCTGACGCAACTGTTCTTCCAGCTCCGCCAGGCTGTCCTTGTTATCGAAACCGGTCATCCACCCCTGATGGAGAGGCGTCTTATCCTGTTTCTCGAAAAAGCCAGTCTTGCCTGACATCAAGCCCTGCGCCGTCAAGCCGTGTGGGGTACTTTTCAGCATCTCGGGTGAGGCAACACAATGACGGTCGATCTCGTTCAGGAATTGCCTGAGCGCTTCCCCGTATGCGTGGTCCTTGAAATTCAGCTTCCGGGTGAATCCGTCCTCAAAAGAGCCAGGGGCTGGCGCCGGCTCCTTCACCTCCAGCAAGCGAACGTGCAGCCGGTTATCGCGGCCATTTACCCACGACAACGCCGTTTTCATCACTTGTGGCGGCACCATCAGACGAAGTCGATGCCCCCCAATGGCGCGCTCAATGGCACCTCTCCATTGGGCTTGATTCGCGCGCACTTCCACCATCTCCGCGACAAACGGCAAGACATCCTCAGGCTGACCGAGATGCGCGGCGAGTTCGCTCCTGAATTGCTGATATGGCCCCGGAATGTTGGAGCCGGGTCGTGCCCGGACCTGCCGCAAGGACTCCATCACTTCCGAGACAACCACCTTACTGGCCTCGACCTTGACCCCGAGCGCGAAAGCCTCGCCTTCCTGCCCTGCAAGCGACTCTTCATATTGGACTTTCTGCTGGCCAGCCTGCCGCTGCCCCTCTCCAAAAGCCTCGACTGTCAAGGTGACATCGAGCGCCAAAGACCTCATCAGTTGCTGATAGTCCCGCGCATAGCGTTGAAGCGTCTCGCAGTGCTTGCGTTGTCTTTCTATTTGCTCCTCCAGCAACTCGACGTTGCTGCCCCCAGTCTGCAGGTAGCGGTCACGCAAAGCTTGCTCCTGCGCCTCTTGCTCACCAATCTCCGTGGACAGCGCATCGACACGCTGCGTGCAAAATCCGATCTGCCTCGTTAGATCGTCGGCGCGCCCATGCCAGAGCTGGTGGGCGCGCAGCGCATAGCAGACCGGCAGCATGGCAATCAGGTCGAGCTGGACATCTTGTTGTTGACGGTACTCGCCGCGCGACTGCCACCCCTTCTCGACCGGCAGCAGGGACTCCCGCTGCCTGCGCGCAATCTCCAACTCCTGATGGATCGCCGCCAGGTCGTCGAACTCGGACGCTACTTCGGCCGCGCGCTGGAACGCCGAGCGGTCATCCAGCACCAACTCGCGAAACAATTCGTCGATACTGTTCAACTGCTTGAGGCCGGCGGCACGATTCAGCAAGGTGAAAGCGTTCTCGCCCACCTCGAAGAAGCKGCGTAGTTGCGCGACATAAGCCTTCTTGTTCTCGAATACCTGCAGATCGGCAAGCTCGCGCCCAAGCTGCTTCAATGCGCGCTTGCCGCCGGCGTGATGCACTTCGAGCCACTCGTCCAGCCCTTGCTGCTCCTGCCGGGAAATCAACCAGATCCTGTCAAGGTCGGCGGCCGCCGAACTACTCCCCTCCAACGTAAAGATGCCGGCAATGGTCAAGCGCACGTTGCCGTTGCCGAAGCTTGCGGCGAYCGCCGACACGGTCTTGCCCGGCCGGGCAATATGGTCGGTATCGCCACCTCGTCCCGCCCCGGACACGCCGCGTACATAGGACACCAGATCGCGATCGCTTTCATGCCCGCCGGTCGAGGCCAGGTTGTAACGCGGCTGGGCCGCGATCAATGTCATCAGGGCATCGACCAGCGTCGTCTTACCGCTGCCGGTTTGCCCGATGATGGCGGTACCCTCGATATCGATCTCGGCATGGTGCCGTCCCCCAAACGGCCCCCAGTTGTAGACGTCGAGATGCGTCAGCACATACGCCGCGCAGGGCAGCAACTCCTCGATTGATGGATGCCCTGGGGGAGGCTTCATACGGCATCCTCCGGATCGCTCGACGCGCCGCTATCGTCGCCACCCGCAGGCTGCGCTGCAAGCCTAAGGGCCTGCAACAGGCTTTGCAGGTTCTCGGGATTGGCAAGATGGACGATGATGGGCCGGATGGAGACCTGATCGTGTGGATCGACCTCGGAAACAATGCCATGCGGCTTTAGCTTCTCCAGCAAGGTGCGCAAACGCTGCTGCTCGCGCGCGTCGCTGCCCAGGTTGCCCAGGTAGAGCTGCACCTGTGGCAGCAGGTCTTCCAGCGCCACTTGGGCATCTCCGGCCCCAATCCCGCCCTCCTGCTCATGCGCCACATAGTGCTGGCGCAACAAGGCCACCAGCAGTGATTGTTCGAGCGTCAGGCGCTGGCGGCGCACCAGAGGATGCGACCACTCGTCCTCCGCCTGCGCGAACAATGGTTGTGACACCACCAGGAAGGCCAGCCCTCGCACGTCGTCGATCTTCAATGCCAGGTCCAGCGGCTCCAGGATGCGATCGATATCGGCCGCATGGGTGATAGCGATACGATAGAGATTGGGCTTTCTCGCGGCCTCCAGCAAGCCGAGCTTGAGCAACTCCTGGCAGGCATCCTTGACCTGGCGCGGGGTAATGGCAAGCCCACCCTCTGCCCCGGCTTGCGCGGAGGATGGGAGCGAAACCTCTTCTTCACTGTCTCGCGAAGACGAATCCACGGTTGCGGCGGACTCATCCGCCGCGGTCAGGTCATCAAAAATGCTCGCCATGCTATATCTCCATGTCCAAGCCGCGCAGATGTTCGGCGCCCAATTCCACCTGTGGCACCTGGAAACGCAGGGCAATTCCGTCACGGCCAAGCACATCTACGCTCTCGCGCTGCGGATGCACCGGGGCGTCAGCCTCCCTCGCCATGCCCAGCCACAACGCAATCGACTCCAGATCATGGGTCGGCGGCAGATGCCGCGCCAGCTCGGCAATGCCCATGGCCTGCCCGCTCTCTTGCAGCAAGGCCAGCGTCCGCTCGATCAATGCCTGGCGGTCAAGGCTATCGAACGCATCCCAGAAATCCTCATCGATCAGCGTGGGATCCATGCCGCGGGCGCCAAGTTCGAGGCCCTGCTGCTCATCGTCCTCGCTGGCCTTGAAGCGAAGCCGCTCCACTAGTGGCAGCCCCGACACCGCGATGGCGACTGGCGGCAAAGGGCCGGCCTGGCGGCGTACCGCAGCACTGCCCCAGTCCACCGCCAGGGCCTGCTGCAGAATGTCATTGACCAGTTCTCCAACCCGATGATGCTCGGCAGCCAGGCCCGGCTTGAGGAACCCCTTGACATCACGCTCACTGCGTGCGCGTGCACGAATCACCGCTGCCGACTCGTCCACCAAGCGAATAATCAACCAGCGCAACTCACCTTGCTGCTGCGAATTCAAGGCCAACCGGGTGGCTGGATGCCTGATGATCGAACGCAAGCGATGCTTCATCGCATCCAGTTCCGCCGAGCGCCCCAACTGCTGCTGAAAACCATGAAACACCTTGCCTTCCGGCGTCTCCAGCAGGCCATCGTGGCTATTCAGCAGCTTGTCGACAACCTCGCCCCGGTGGTTGCGCTCGCTGACGATCGATTGCCGCAGCCGCCGGTCCGCCTCGCGATAGGAGTCCTCCACCCGCCGGAAGTCCCCCCGCAAGCTGGTGGCCAGGTTGAATATTTCGCGAATGCCCTCGGCTGCCTCGGCATCGCTCAGTACTTTGACCTCACCTGCGTTGACCGCAGCCAGTTCGCTTTCAAGTTCGGCGATCTTGCGCTGCAAATATCTGGCGCGGCTGCGCGGGTCCGGATTCAGGCTTGACTCCAGATTCTCGATCTCCCGTTGCACGATGGACAAGCGCGATGCGGTTGATGTCATCAGCCGGCCTTCGAGTCCAGCTACGAACCTCAGCGCTTCCTCCAGCGCATCCGTAGCATACAGACGCCCCTCCCGCTCGATCACCAGCGCGCGCCGGATCCAGGCGCGCAACTCCTTGCGCGCTGCTGCCGCGCAGTCGTCAGCGTCGACGCCGAATTCATCGCTATTGGCATGCTGCTCCAGCAGTGCCGCCAAGGCCTGCTGCGCCTCTTCGAAGACGATTCCGTMGTGACTCCTCTCAAACAGAGTCTGCAGACAACTCAGAACCAGCGGTGAACTGCGCGCTGCAAGCAATTGCCAAGCCGGATGCTGGCGCCGGGCCTGGATATACTGCTGCGTACGTTGCTTCCAATCGAGATCCATCTTGCTATCTGTGTGAAGTGCTTTCGTCGGTTCCGATCAAGGAAAACCATGCCGTGATGGTCCGATCTTCCGGCGTGAAGGCAAACGCCGGATTCCCTCGAACAGAGATGCTATCAGACGGGTGCGGGAGAGAAATGCCAGCGCAGGATCCAGGTAATGGCCGATCATCGAGGCAGCGGAGAGCGACGCGGGCGCCGTGTGGCAGGGTGCCGCCCCCGGGCGGCACCGCCGGTCATCACCTCAAAGGCGCCCCGCCAGTTCCGCGGCCGCCTCCTCGTCGGTGCGCTCGAAACGCAGCGGCGTCACCGAAATAGCGCCCMGGCCGACCACCACCGCCTCGCTGTCGTCGGTGTCCGGCTGCGGGCCGCGCGAGAATTGCAGCCAGTGATACGGGATGCCGCGCGGGTCGACATGGGCCCGCACGGCAAGATCCTTGACGAGGCCAACGCCCTGGCGGGTGACGGTGAGCGGGCCGGCGGACCCGGGCTCCACATCGGGGAAGTTGATGTTCAGGCAGGCCTGCTGGTTCCAGCCGGCGGCAAGCAGGCGGCGGATCACGCCGGGCGCCAGCGCGCGCGCCGTTTCCCAGCGCACCGCGTTGCGATCGGTGAAAGCCTGGCTCAGCGCAATGGCCGGGATGCCCAGCAACACGCCGGTCATGGCGGCGCCGACGGTGCCGGAGAACACGGTTTCTAGGCCGAGGTTGGCGCCACGGTTGATGCCCGACAGGACCAGGCTCGGCGGGGTGTCGGCCATCAGGTGCCGGGCGGCCATGACGACGCAGTCGCCAGGGGTGCCGCTCACGCCGAAGCGGCGTTCGCCTTGCTGGCTGATGCGCAGCGGCGCGTGCAGGCTCAGGGAATGCGAGGTGCCGCTTTGGTCATGCTCGGGCGCGACCACCCAGACCTCGCGTGCCAGCGTTGCCGCCACGGCTTCGAGCACGGCCAGGCCGGGGGCGTCGATGCCATCATCGTTTGTGAGGAGTACGCGTTCCAACAGGGGTTCGGACATGGCTATAGAGGACCGTAGGTTGACGAATGCCGGGCTGCCTTGCGCGGCACGCAGCGTGCTGCATGGCAGTCGGGGCTAGCGCCAGACTATAAACCGACGCCGCGACGGTTCGGCCACGCGTTGCCGGATTTGCCAAGACAGGAAGGCATCAGGCGGCTAGCCTGCAGCCCATTGTCGATCATTGCCGCCCCCGCGCGCGCCGCCGGCGCGCTGAAACACCATGCCCTCATCCCGCCTCAGCGTCCCAGCCTCAGCCGCCTGGCTGTCCAGCCTGGCCTTTGTCCTGATCTGGTCGACCGGATTCATCGTGGGCCGGGCCATCGTGCCGGTGGCCCGGCCCAGCTTGTTCCTGCTGGCCCGCTTCTGCCTGGCGGCCGTACTGTTCGCAGCCGTGGCCGTGGCCGGCGGAGCGCGCTGGCCAGCGCTGCGCGAAGTGCCGCGGCACTTGCTGGCGGGCGCGCTCCTGCACGGCAGCTACCTGGGTGGCGGTTACTGGGCCATCGCACATGGCCTTGCGCCGTCGGCCATGGCCTTGCTTGGTGCCTTGCAACCGCTGCTGACCGCGCTGCTGGCGATCCCGCTGCTGGGGGAGTTTCCGTCCCGGCAGGCCTGGGGCGGGCTTGCACTGGGCTCCCTGGGCGTAGTATTGGTGGTGGCACCCGCCACCCTGGCCAGCGCACCCAGCCCCGTTTCGCCGTGGGTGGTGCTGGTGGCGGTCATCTCCATCCTCTCCATCACCATGGGCACGATCCTGCAGAAAACCTCGATTGCCGCCGCCGACCTGCGCACCAGCATGGCCTGGCAGAACGTGGGAGGCGCCCTGGTGGCCGGCGCGCTGGCATGGCTGCTGGGCGAGTCGCACTGGCAGCCGGGCATGGCGCTTTGGTCGGCGCTGGCCTGGGCCACGCTAGTGTTGTCGGGCCTGGGCACCTATCTGCTGGTGCGCATCGTCAGGCGCGGGCAGGCTGCCACCGCCGCGTCGCTGATGTTCCTGGCGCCGCCGCTGGCGGCGCTGCAGGCCTGGCTGCTGTTTGGCGACAAGCTCGGGGCCCTGCAGCTACTGGGCCTGCTCGTTGCCGGCATTGGGGTCTGGCTATGCCAGACCGGCCAGGGCGCCGGGAGCGCTCGCAAAACCAGCCATGCCGCCGCACGATGACGATGCTGTGCAGCTAGCGCAGGCGGGCCGGCCGGCGCCGCTGGTGGAGACCCGCGTCTACCAGCCAGAGCGGGAGTGGCATCGCCATGACTACCATCAGGTCCTGTTCGGCCTGGACGGTGCCTGCGAGCTGGAAATCGGCGGCCACCTGCACCGGCTCGATCCCTGCGGCGGGCTGATCGTGCCCGCCGGGGAGCGTCACGACTTCCTGGGGCTGGCCGGCAACCGGCAGTTGGTGCTGGATATTCCGCCGGGCTCGCTCGCGTTGCCGGCCGCGCTGATGGACCGGCCCACGGCGTTTGCCATCACCCGCGGCTGGAGCGAGCGCGTGCGGCGCCTGGCTACGCTGCCTCAGGCAGCCGGCTCCCGGCAACATCACTGGCAACTGGCCGCTACCCTTGCCGCCGACGTGGCGCAGGCGTTGGGCGTGGGCGGACGCGCCCAGCCCACGCATTTTCCGCTGGCGCAAATCGACGCCTATCTGCGCCAGCGCCTKGACGCGCCGCTGCGGGCCGACCAGCTCGCGGCACAGTTCGGCTGGAGTGTGCGGCGCTTCCACACCCTGTTCTGCGACGCCTTTGGCGATACGCCGCATCGCTACCAGACGCGCCTGCGGCTGGACCAGGCCGCGCGCCTGCTGGCGGACCGGGCCCAGCCGCTGGCGGATATCTCGCTGGCGCTAGGCTTTCCCGACCAGACCACCTTTACGCGCAGCTTCACCCAGCGCTTCGGCATGCCGCCGGGGGCATGGCGTGCGGGCCTCGGGCTGGCGAACATCGCCTTGCCGGCATCGCACTAGCGCGCAAGCGGTCCCCCGTTGCCTTTCTATGCAGTACCTTGCGCGCGCCGTGATGCGTGTCCGGCACGCGCAAGCGCGCCAGCCACGCTAGAATCACCCCCGGACCATCAACCGCCAGGGGAGCAGGATGTCAGACGCGCTTGCCACGCCCAGCAGGACCAGCGAACCGAGCACCGAGGCCAAGGCCGCCGCCGTGGTCGCTGCCCTCGCCAAGGCCGAGATCGACCAGGCCGACCATGCCATGCGCAACTGGACCGACCCCGAGCCCGGGCCGGTTCGCATCGGCTCGCCGCAGCATTTGCGCATGTTCTGCAATATGTTGCTGCAAACCCACAACCCCTACAAACCCGCGGTTATCGATTGGCCCAGGCTTGACCCGGATGCCCTGCACCGGGTGACCTCGCTGCCGATATGGGATATCGCGGTACAGACCGAAGGCCGTGCCTCCGTGCGGGTGCAGGCCTTCGCCGATACCGTGACCACCCCCCTGCTGCGCAGCGCACTGGAAATGGATGGTGGCGAGGAGGCGCGCCACAAGGTGGTGCTGTCGAAACTGGTAGAAGCCTACGGCATCGCCCTGGCACCCGAGCCTGAGTACCGCCCGCCAGCTGACGTGGAGTGGGGCTGGCTGGTCACCGGCTACAGCGAGTGCATCGATAGTTTTTTTGCCTTTGGCCTGTTTGCCGCGGCCAAGCGCTCAGGCTTCTTCCCCGCGGAACTGGTGGAAACGTTCGAGCCGGTCATCCAGGAGGAAGGCCGCCACATCCTGTTCTTCGTGAACTGGGCGGCTTGGTATCGCCGCAACCTGCCCTGGTGGCGGCGCCCGCTTTACACGCTCAAGGTGATGCGGGTGTGGGCCTTCCTGATCTGGGAGCGTGTTGGCATTGCGCGCGGCATCGATGCCGACGGCGTGGCCAAGGACGCCAATTTCCCCATGAACAGCACGTCCTCGCTAGCCKAGGCCCTGTCGCCGCGGGCGATGATCGAGCTTTGCCTGGCCGAGAACGACCGCCGCATGGCCGGCTACGATCCGCGCCTGCTGCGCCCTGAAACCGTGCCCAAGCTTGCCCGGCTTGCCCGGCGCCTGTTGCGCTGATGCGTGATGCGCTGACGCCGTCGCTGCCCTACCCATCCTGTCCTGGAGTTTTTTGAGATGTTTGTGTTGTCCCTGATCTCGCTCGCCATCTGGTGCGTGCTGCTTGCCGGCCGTGCCGGCTTCTGGCGAGTGCGCAAGCCCGGCCCCGCGCCCGCGCCCGCCCAATGGCCTGAGGTGGTTGCCGTCATCCCGGCTCGCAACGAAGCGGACGTGATTGGCGGCGCCGTGGCCAGCGTGCTGGGCCAGGACTATCCCGCAGCGCTGCGGCTGGTGGTAGTGGATGACCATAGCACCGACGGCACCGCCGACATCGCGCGCAGCGCCGCGGTGGCGCTGGGCAAGGCGGATGCGCTGACCGTGATCACGGCGCGCGACCTGCCGGCCGGCTGGAGCGGCAAGGTCTGGGCGCAGTCCGAAGGCCTCGCCGCCGCCGACAAGGCAGCGCCCGGAGCCGGCTGGGTATGGCTGACGGACGCCGACATCCACCACGGCAACGGCGTACTGGCCCGGTTGGTGGCGCGTGCCGCGCACGAGCAGCGGGACCTGGTGTCGTTGATGGTGCGGCTGCGCTGCGCATCGTGGTGGGAACGCCTGATCGTCCCGGCCTTTGTGTTCTTCTTTGCCAAGCTCTACCCGTTTGCGCGGGTGAACAATCCGCGCAGCGGCGTGGCTGCGGCCGCCGGCGGCTGCATGCTGGCGCGCCGTGCCGCACTGGCCCGCATTGGCGGATTTGCGGCGATCCGGGGCGAACTGATCGATGACTGCAGCCTGGCTGCCTGCATCAAGCAAGGCGGCTCGATCCGCCTCGACCTGGCCGACGACAGCATTTCGGTGCGCCCCTACGATGACTGGCGCAGCCTGTGGGACATGATTGCCCGCAGCGCGTACACCCAATTGCATTATTCGCCGCTGCTGCTGGCCGGCGCAGTGGCTGGCATGGTCCTCACTTACCTGGCGCCGCCCTTGCTGGCGCTCGGCGGCGGCCTGCGGCTGTGGCCGGCATGGGCCGCCTGGCTGGCCATGGCGCTGGCCTACGTGCCCATGCTGCGTGAATACCGCCAGCCGCTCTGGCTGGCACCACTGCTGCCGGTGACGGCGTTGTTCTACCTCGGCGCCACGGTCGACTCCGCGCGCCGCTACTGGCTGCGCAAAGGCGGCCAGTGGAAGGGACGCGCGCAGGCCCCCCAACGGGGCTGACCGTCGGGGCTTAACCCGTTAGCCCAGGTAGCCGGCGCTACGGAACCAGTCGAGCGCTTCGCCCAGCCCTTGTTGATATGGCCGCGCCTGGTAGCCTAGCGCCAGGCGGGCTTTCTCCGAACTGAAGAACATCCGGTACTTCGACATCGACAGGCCATCCGCCGTCAGGAAGGGCTCCTTGCCGGTCATGCGCGCCACCGCCTCCGCCCCGTAGGCGAGCGGGTAAAGCGGCCAGCGCGGCAAGCGGATGGTTGGGGCACGCCGCCCCGTCATGGCAGCGATATCGGCCAGCATCTGTTGCAGGCCCACGTCCTGCCCGCCGAGGATGTAGCGCTCGCCGGTCACGCCGCGCGCCAGCGCAAGCATATGGCCTTCGGCCACATCGTCCACATGCACCAGGTTCAGGCCGGTATCGACGAAGGCGGGAATCTTGCCGGTGGCGGCCTCTACGATGATGCGGCCGGTGGGCGTGGGCCGCACGTCACGCGGGCCGATCGGCGTGGAAGGGTTGACGATCACGGCAGGAAGCCCGTCGCGGGCCACCATGCGCTCCACCACGCGTTCGGCCAGCACCTTGCTGCGCTTGTAGGCGCCAATAGCCTCATGACCGGCCATGGCGGCCTCTTCCGTCACCGGCGCAGTGGCGCCCGCGACGCGCAGGGTAGCCACGCTGCTGGTGTAGACGATGCGCTCGACCCCGCAAGCCAGTGCCGCACCCATCACCGTCTCGGTGCCCGCCACATTGGTGCGCACGATTTCCTCGGGATCCGGCGCCCACAGCCGGTAATCCGCCGCCACGTGGAAGAGGTAGCGCACCCCTCGGAGCGCGCTTTCCATGGCGCGCGCGTCGCGCATGTCGCCCTCGGCGATCTCCACGGGCAGGCCCTCCAGGTTGCGGCGCGGGCTGCCGGCGCGTACCATCGCCCGTACGCGAAAACCGCGCGCCAGCGCTTGCCGCGCCACTGCCGAGCCGAGAAAGCCGGATGCGCCCGTTACCAGGACGTAGTCCCCTGAACTCATTTCAACCACCGAAAAACCCTCAAAGTGTTGCTGGCTGTAGCCAGGTGCCAGGCAAAGGTTGCGGCACCGGTATATAGTAACCACCGTATGACGGGAAAGTGATTCCGGAATATCAACTTATGCTGAACCCGTTGACTGGGTCGGGGGCCTATATTTATGCAGGTGATTCTTGCTCAACCCCGCGGTTTCTGTGCTGGTGTGGTGCGCGCGATCGAGATTGTAGACCGTGCCCTCGTCAAACACGGAGCCCCGGTGTTTGTGCGACACGAAATCGTGCACAACAAGCACGTGGTCGAAGGGTTGAGACGCAAGGGCGCGCAATTCGTGGAAGAACTGGACGAAGTGCCGACCCGCGCCGTCACCATCTTCAGCGCGCATGGTGTCTCCAAGGATGTCGAGAGCGACGCCAGGACCCGCCAGCTGCACTCGATCGACGCGACCTGCCCGCTSGTSATCAAGGTSCACACCCAGGGGCGCCAGTACGCCGCCAGTGGCCGCACCGTGATCCTGATCGGCCATGCCGGCCATCCGGAGGTCGAGGGCACGATGGGGCAAATTCCCGGCAAGGTAATCCTGGTGCAGAGCGAGGCGGAAGTCGCGCTGCTCGACCTGCCCGCAGACACCCCGGTTGCCTACGTGACCCAGACTACGCTCAGCGTGGACGACACACGTAATATAATTGCCGCCCTGAGCCGGCGTTTTGCCAATCTGGTCGGGCCGGATACGCGTGACATCTGCTACGCCACGCAAAACCGCCAAAGCGCCGTGCGCGAGCTCTCCAAGCAGGTGGAAGTGATCCTTGTGATCGGCGCCACCAATAGTTCCAACTCCAACCGCCTGCGCGAAATCGGCACGGAGAGCGGTGTGCCCAGCTATTTGATTGCCGATGGCAGCGAACTGAACCCCGAGTGGGTGCGCGGCGTTGAGGTCGTGGGGATCACGGCCGGCGCCTCCGCCCCCGAGGAAATGGTCAAGGACGTGATCGCCACGTTGCGCCAGCTCGGGCCGGTGGACGTGTCGGTCATGGAAGGCCGCGAGGAACACGCCGAATTCCGCTTGCCAGCCGAGCTCGCCGATCCGTCGCCGCGCCGGCAGGCAGCCGGCACGGYCACCGCCGAAGCCGCGCCRCAGCCGGACCCGCAAACCGCCGCTGGCTAACGCCCGGGCGCCCCTATAACAAGGAAGTACATTTTGGCCATTCCCTTTCTGCAGGTTGCCCGCGTGGGCGCCTATGTCGTCAAGCAGCACCTCTCGGGCAACAAGCGCTATCCGCTGGCGCTGATGCTCGAGCCGCTGTTCCGCTGCAACCTGGCCTGTAATGGCTGCGGCAAGATCGACTATCCGGATCCCATCCTGAACCAGCGCCTGTCCATCGAGCAGTGCCTGGGCGCGGTCGACGAATGCGGCGCGCCGGTGGTTTCCATTGCCGGTGGCGAGCCGCTGCTGCACAAGGACATGCCCACCATCGTCAAGGGCATCATTGCGCGCCGCAAGTTTGTGTACCTGTGCACGAATGCGCTGCTGATGGAAAAGAAACTGGACCAGTACGAGCCGAGCCCGTACTTCGTCTGGTCTGTGCACCTGGACGGCGACCGCGAGATGCACGACCGCTCGGTGAGCCAGGAAGGCGTGTACGACCGTTGCGTCGAAGCCATCGCCGCGGCCAAGAAGCGCGGCTTCCGCGTCAACATCAACTGCACGCTGTTCAACGATGCCGAGCCGGAAAAAGTCGCCCGCTTCTTCGACTCCGTGAAGGCCATGGGCGTGGACGGCATCACCGTCTCGCCGGGCTACGCCTACGAGCGCGCGCCCGACCAGCAGCACTTCCTGAACCGCGGCAAGACCCGCCAGCTGTTCCGCGACATCCTGTCGCGCGGCCGCGCCGGCAAGAACTGGGCATTCAGCCAGTCCACGCTGTTCCTGGACTTCCTGGCCGGCAACCAGACCTACAAGTGCACGCCCTGGGGCAATCCGGCGCGCACCGTGTTCGGCTGGCAGCGTCCGTGCTACCTGCTCGGCGAAGGCTACGTCGACACCTTCAAGGAACTGATGGAAGGCACCGACTGGGACGCCTATGGCGTTGGCCACTACGAGAAGTGCGCCGACTGCATGGTCCATAGSGGCTTCGAGGCCACCGCGGTAGCGGACACCATCGCGCACCCGCTCAAGGCCTTGGGCGTGAGCCTGCGCGGCGTGCGTACGTCGGGCCCGATGGCACCGGATATCGACCTGACCAAGCAGCGCCCGGCCGAGTACGTGTTCTCGAAGCACGTGGAGATCAAGCTCGAAGAGATCGGCCGCTCGAAGCCTTCCAAGGCAGCCAACGACGCCGCGGCACGCAAAGCTGCTGCGCACTAAACCGAAGGCTGGCTGGCAAAAAAGGCGCGCTCCCGGGTACCGCGCGTAACCGGGAGCGCGCCTTTTCTTTTATGCCTGACGCTGTCGCTGATGCGCTGGCCCAGGCCAGGCGCTCAGGCGTCGGCGGACTGGCGTGCGTTGTGGTTGGCCAAGTACTTGAGCAGGCCGTCGATGCCGTTGCGCGCAACGATATCGGCGAACTGGCGGCGGTACACCTCGATCAGCCAGGCGCCCATCATGTTGATGTCGTAGATCTTCCAGCCGTTGCCGCTGCGCTGCAGGCGGTAATCGATCTGCATTTCATCGCCGTTGTTCAGCACGCGCGTCTCCACCACGACATCCGTGGCGCCGCTGGCGGCCAGCGTCGGCTTGTAGCTGAACTTCACGTTCTGCTCGCGCAGTTGCGACAGCGACACCGCGTAGCTGCGCACCAGCARSGTCTGGAACTGCTCGTAMAGCTGCTTYTGCTGCTCRGGCGTGGCRTTGCGCCAGGCGCTGCCGACCGCMAGCCGGGTRGTGCGTTCAAAATCGGTGTACGGCAGGAACTGGCGCTGCACGACCGCGGTGATCTTGGCGAGGTCGCCGTTGCGGGTGTCCGGGCTGGACTGGATGGTGCCGATCACGCCCTCGACCGCCGCGCGTACCAGGCGGTCCGGCGAGGACCTGTCGGCCGTTTGCGCTTGCGCGGGGCAAACCATGGCCACTGCGGCAAGCGGAACGAGGGGAACGAGGACCTGGAAAGCAATACCGTGTTTCTTCATGCGAATTTGGACCTGAAAATGCCAGTCGGTTCGCCGCCGGCAATGCCCGGCGGATTTGCCAGGAAAATCAAACAGGAAACGCGCCGTGCTGCGCCGCTGCAAGGCTGCAGCCCGGTCCGCACGCACGTGCCGGGGCAGTATAGCGTACCGGCGCGCGCGCTCCGCGCAGCGCCACACCGCGCCGGCCCGTTATACTCGCGGCTGCCACGTTGCGCCCTGCTTTGCGCCTTTGACTACGCGCGTCGTCGCGCACCACACAGTTACTGCTCCCTATATCGCCCATGTTGACGTCGTTGGTCATCCGCATTGTCCAGTTTTCCACCCGCCGCGCGTGGCCCGTCATCGCGCTGGCGTTGCTGCTGACCATCGTCAGCRGCGTCTATGTGGCCGGCCATTTCGCCATCAATACCGATATCAGCCGCCTGCTCGARTCGGACCAGCCTTGGGCGCGCCGCGATGCCGCCGTCAGCGCCGCGTTTCCCCAACGCGACCAGATGATCCTGGCGGTGGTGCAGGCGCCGGCCCCCGAGCTGGCGGACGCCGCCGCCAATGAGCTGGCCGGCGCGCTCGCCAAGCAAGGCAAGCTCTTTCGCGCCGTCAGCCAGCCCGGTGGCGGCGAGTTCTTCGAACGCAACGGCCTGCTCTTCGTCGATACCGCCAAGCTGCGCGACGTTACGTCGCAGCTGACCGAGGCGCGGCCGCTGCTGAACGCGCTGGCGCACGACCCGACCCTGCGCGGCCTTTCCGATACGCTGGCGACCACGCTGTCGCTGCCGCTGCAACTGGGGCAGGTCAAGCTGGGCGACATGGCCACGCTGCTCGGCAAGAGCGCGGATACGGTCGACCGGGTACTGGCTGGCAAGCCGGGCGCCTTGTCCTGGACCGGGCTGGTGGATTCGAGCCAGGAGCCCGCCCCGKGCCATCCCGCCACGGCGTTCGTCGCGCTCAGCCCCGTGCTTGACTACGCTGGCTTGCAGGCCGGCGCGCATGCCGCCGATGCCATCCGCGCCACGGCCACCAAGCTGGGCCTGGCACAGCGCTACGCCGCCCAGGTACGCCTGACCGGCTCGCAGGCGCTGGCCGACGACGAGTTTGCCTCGGTCAAGGAAGGCGCGGCCTTCAATGGCGCGCTGACGGTGCTGGTGGTGATCCTGATCCTGTGGCTGGCGTTGCGCTCCAAGCGCCTGATCCTGGCCGTGCTGGCCAGCCTGGCGGTCGGACTGGCCATCACCGCTGCCCTCGGGCTGGCCATGGTGGGCGCGCTCAACATGATCTCGGTGGCCTTTGCCGTATTGTTTGTCGGCCTGGGCGTGGATTTCGGCATCCAGTTTGGCGTGCGCTACCGCGCCGAGCGCCATGTGCACACCGACATCGCGGACGCGCTGGCCAGCACGGCACGGGCAGTCGGCGTACCGCTGGCGCTGGCCGCGGCCTCCACCGCGGCGGCCTTCTTCTGCTTCCTGCCCACCAACTATCGCGGCGTGGCCGAGCTGGGCCAGATCGCCGGCGTGGGCATGCTGGTGGCGTTCCTCACCACCATCACGCTGTTGCCCGCCCTGATCGCCGTGTTCCGCCCGAAGGACGAAGCGGGACGGGTCGAAGTGCCAGGCTTTAAATGGCTGGCGCCCGCCGACGATTTCTTCGAGCGCAATCGCAAGGCCGTGCTGCTGGCAACCGGCGCCCTGATTCTGGCGGGATCGCCGCTGCTGATGCACCTGCGCTTCGACTTCGATCCGCTGCACCTCAAGGATCCGCACTCCGAGTCGATGGCCACCTTGCTCTCGCTCAAGGACGCGCCCCAGGCCGGCACCGACAACGTCAGCGTGCTGGCGCCCTCGCTGGCCGCCGCGCAGGCCGCCGCTGCCCGCCTGGCGGCGCTGCCGGAAGTCTCGCGCGCGGTCACGCTGCAGACCTTCATCCCCGACGACCAGCCAGCGCGGCTCGCCTTGATCGCCGCCGCCTCGGCCAGCCTGATGCCGGTGCTGACGCAGACAACAGCCACTCCTGCCAACGATGCCAGGCTGGTCAATTCGCTCAAGAACGCGGCACGCCAGCTCGCGCTGGCCGCGGACGAGCACCCCGGCCCGGGTGCCGCCGAAGCGGCGCGCCTGGCAGCCTCGCTGCGAAAGCTGGCCGCCGCGGACGCGGCCACCCGCGAGCGCGCCGGGCAAGCCATTGCCCAGCCGCTGCGCCTGGCGCTGGCGCGCCTGCAGCACGCACTAGCGCCACAGCCGATCGCCCGCGAAACCCTGCCGCCGGCGCTGGTGCGCGACTGGGTCGCCCCGGATGGCCAGGCGCTCGTCAGCGTGAGCCCCAAGCTTCCCGTCGCGGCCACGCCGGGAGACGCTTCCAACACCAGTGACAACGATGCGCGCGACGCCGCGCTCACGCGCTTTATCGACGCCGTCCAGCGCGTCGAGCCCACCGCGGTTGGCCGCCCGATCTCGATCCGCGGCTCCGCCGACACTATCATGACGGCCTTTGCACAGGCCGGCGTGTGGGCCGTGCTGTCGATCACGCTGCTGCTGTGGATCACGCTGCGCCGCCTGGGCGATGTGCTGCGCACGTTGGTGCCGCTGCTGGTGTCCGCCTTGGTAACACTGGAGCTGTGCGTCGTATTCGGCATTCCGCTCAATTTCGCCAACGTGATCGCGCTGCCGCTGCTGTTCGGTATCGGCGTGGCCTTCAAGATCTACTATGTGATCGCGTGGCGCGAGGGCAAGACCCAACTGCTGCAATCCCCGCTGACACACGCCGTGCTGTTCAGCGCCGCCACCACCGCCGCCGCCTTCGGCAGCCTGTGGCTGTCCCAGCATCCGGGCACGGCCAGCATGGGCAAGTTGCTGGCACTCGCGCTAGCATGCACGCTGGTCGGTGCCGTATTCTTTCAGCCGATCCTGATGGGGCGGCCGCGCGCGCGGTCGGCCCCCCCCACCGGTCCGGCCCATTGATATCTCGTCCCCATAGAACAATGACTCACCCCAACTCTCGCCTCTCTCGCCTCCTGCCGGCGCTCTCGTTCTCGCTGTTGGCCACAGCCTGCGCCAGCGGCCCGCAAGCCAGCCCTGACGACCCCCTGGAGCCGCTCAACCGCGTTGTCTTCAAGGTCAACGACAAGGCGGACGAGTACGTGGCGACGCCGCTGGCCAAGGGCTACCGCGCCGTCACGCCGCAACCGGTGCGCACCGCGGTCACCAATTTCTATTCGAACCTCGCCGACGTCGGCAATACGGTCAACAACCTGCTGCAAGGCAAGGGCGTGGATGCGGCGGAGAGCTTCATGCGGGTGGCAGTGAACTCCGTGCTGGGCATTGGCGGCCTGATCGATATCGCCACGCCCGCCGGCATCAGCAAGCACTCCCAGGACTTCGGGCTGACGCTCGGCGTGTGGGGCGTGCCGGCCGGCCCGTACCTGGTCCTGCCGCTGTTCGGCCCCAGCTCGGTCCGCGACGGCGTTGGGCTGTATGTGAACTTCCAGCTGTCCCCGACCACGTGGGTAAACGATGAAGGCGTGAAGTGGGGCCTATGGGGCCTGGGCTTCCTGGACGCACGGACCAATGCGCTTGGCGCGACCGATCTGCTGTCGCTGGCGGCGCTGGATAAGTACAGCTTTGTGCGCGATGCATACCGCCAGCGCAGGCAGTACCTGATCCAGGGCGGTGGAGGGAAACTGCCGGAATATGAGGATACCGACGCGCCGGCCGAAAACGCGGCGCCTGCGCCTGGCGCACCCGCGGCGCCGGCCGCCACCCCCGCGCCTGCTGGCACGGAAGACAAGACGGCGGAAGGCGAAGCGAAGAAGCCCTGAGCCTGGCTTGACCCTGTCTGGCGCTGCATGCAGCACCAGGCAGGCTTCAGGCTGCCCCAGGCCTTAATCCAAGCCCAAGCCTAAGCCAAACCCCACCCCCACCCTGCCCCTGGCGGCCAGCAGCGCAAGCCTGGCCAGCCTCGCATCCCTGCCCAGCCGGATCAGGTCCGGCACCTGTCCAGGCCCCGCCAGCAGCGCCTTGAGCAATGCCCAGATATCGGTGCTGCCATCGGGGCCCATGCCGGCCACCGCGGCGGGCGGCACTTCCCGCTGCGCGGGATCGATCACCACCCGGCAGGCGGCGAACGGCAGCCCGAATTCCTCGGCGACACGCGCCGCGATGTGCGATTCCATGTCGACCGCCAGCGCACCGGTGGCCGCATGCAAGGCCGTCTTGGCCGCCACCGAAGTCACTGCCTGGTCAGCGCCGGCAAGCGTGCCGGAGATGGCCTCGGGCAAGGCAAGCGAAAGCGCGTGCGACCAGCTGGCGTCAACGGGCCGCGATCGATTCCCATCATGAATGGCAGAGGCGACGATCACCCGGCCGGGCAACAGCGCGGGATCCAGCCCGCCGGCCACGCCAAAGCTGATCACGCCGGCGCAGGGACGCGCCAGGCGTTGCMGCAGGCCTTGCGCCAAGGMTTCGGCGCGCAGGCCGTGCAGGGTTTCAACGCCGGGGCCGGCGGCGATGCCGGCCTCGAAGCGCATGCCGGCCACCACCAGCGTGGGACCGGCATGGCGTTGCGGCAAGCTTGGCGCGGTCACATCCCCCACGCCACTGCCCGCGTGCCATCGCGGCGCAGGTTGCGGTAGCGCGCCAGCGCCCACAGCGGGAAGAAGCGCGCGTAGCCGTGGTAGCGCAGGTAGAACACGCGGGGGAAGCCCACCGCGGTGAAGCGTGCCTCGCTCCACAGGCCGTCGGCCTGCTGCATGCGCATGAGGTAGTCCACACCGCGCGCCACGGCCGGATGGTCGACCTGGCCCGCGGCCATCAGGCCCAGCACCGCCCAGGCGGTTTGCGACGGCACGCTCGGCGCGGTCTCGTAGCCCTGGTAGTCGAGGCGGTAGCTGCTGCCGTCCTCGCCCCAGCCGCCATCGGCGTTCTGGATCGAGATCAGCCAGTCGGCGGCGCGGCGCATTTCCGGCGCTTGCGGCGCCATGCCGGCGGCATTGAGCGCGCACAGTGCGCTCCACGTGCCGTAGACATAGTTCGTGCCCCAGCGGCCGTACCAGCTGCCGTCGGCCATCTGCTCGTCGAGCAGGTAACGCTGGGCGCGCCGGAAGGCTTCGCTGCTGGCCGCGGTCTCGCCCAGTTGCGCGAGCATCGACAGGCAGCGCGCCGAGACGTCGGCGGTGGGCGGATCGAGCAACGCGCCGTGATCCGCGAACGGGATATTGTTCAGGTACTCATGCGTGTTCTCGGGCTCGAACGCGCCCCAGCCGCCGTTRCCGCTCTGCATGCCCGCCACCCACTCGCGCGCGCGGCTGACAGCCTCCTCGTAGCGTGAAAGATGGCTGGCCGGCGCCACGGCCGGCGCGGCTGCGCCGGTGCGCGCCGCGCGGTCCATGGCCATCGCCACCACGGCGGTGTCGTCCACGTCCGGGTAATGCGGGTTGGCGTACTGGAAAGCCCAGCCGCCGGGACGCACGTCGGGACGCCGCACGATCCAGTCGCCGCGCACGTCCAGCACCTGCAGCGGGCGCAGCCATTGCAAGCCGCGCTCAACGGCCGCCTCGGCTCGCGGGCCGCCCACCTCCAGCAAGGCGTGGCTGGCCAGCGAGGTGTCCCACACCGGCGACAGGCACGGCTGGCAATAGGCCTCGTCGCCATGCACCACCAGCAGCTTCTCGATGGAGGCGCGGGCCACCGCCACGTCGGGATCGGTGCGCGGCACGCCGAGCACGTCGAACATCATCACGGCATTCGCCATGGCCGGAAAGATCGCACCCAGGCCATCCTCGCCGTTCAGGCGTTCGCGCACGAACTTCTCGGCGCGGGCAATGGCGCGCGCGCGCAGGCTGCGGGGGAACAACGGCTCCGCCACGCGCAAGCCGGCGTCCAGCACACGGAACAAGCCGAACCACACGCGCTTCTGGTGCGGCGCGCGCGGGGCCAGCCGGGCTGCCTGGCAAGGACGGATGAACAATTCGTCGATGCCCACGCCACGCGGGTTCCTGGCCTGGGGACGCAGGCTGTTGAGCACCAGCAGCGGCACGATCACCGTGCGGGCCCAGTACGCGACCTTGGACAGGTGGAACGGGAACCACAGCGGCAGCAGCATGATCTCCACCGGCATCATCGGCACCGCCTGCCATGGCATCACGCCGTACAGCGCGAGCAGCGTGCGGGTGAAGACATTGCTGGCCTCGGCACCGCCCATCCCATGGATGGCGGCGCGGGCACGGCGCATAGGCTCCGACTCGGTGTCGTCGCCAATCATCTTGAGCGCGAAATACGCCTTCACGCTGGCGCTGATGTCCGAGCGGCCCTGATGGAACAGCGGCCAGCCGCCATCGGCATTCTGGATGCGGCGCAGGTAGCGCGCGATACGGGCTTCCAGCACGGTATCCGGGGGCTCGCCCAGATAGTGCACCAGCAATACGTATTCCGCCGGAATCGTCGCGTCGGCCTCCAGCTCGAACACCCAGTGGCCGTCCGGCCGCTGGGTGGCCAGCAAGGCGTCTAGCGCGCGGTCAAGCGTGCCTTCCAACTCGTCCGGCGCGGGCGCGGCATGCGCGGGCTCATTCGAATTGGGGGATAGTGCAACTTGGCTCATCGGTTTCGATGTCCTCTTTTCAACAACGCAATTACGGCAATGCCGCACGCGGCCGCGAGCGGCCATGGGCGGCAGTCAATCGGCGGATTCACCTCACACGAGGCCATGCCGCAGCAAAATCCATAGCAATCGCGCGCGCGGCACGCGAACCCGCGCCCGCGGGTTGGCCCAGCCGCGGGCCAGCAAACGCTGCAGGATCACGTGGTAGACCTCGCCCATGATGCGCGGCGAACGGACCGTGCGGCGCGGCGCCGCGTTCATGATGGCGAATGCCTGGTCGTAGTACGCCTGCGCCTGCTGCGCGACTTCCAGGCACGCGCGGCCAACGGCGGGATGCCCGACGATGGCATGCGGCGTGCCGATCGGCACGCCCGCGCCCAGCAGCGCTTCGGCCGGCAGGTACACACGGCCCAGCTCCGCGTCTTCGTCGATATCGCGCAGGATATTGGTCAGTTGCAACGCGCGGCCAAGGTGATGCGCCAGCGCTACGCCGGCATCGCGCTCCATGCCGAACACGCGCACGGCAAGGCGCCCCACCGCGCTGGCCACGCGGTCGCAATAGAGATCCAGCGTAGCGTTGTCCGGCGCGCGGATATCCGCGTGCACGTCMATGGCCATGCCATCGATGACAGCGAGGAAATCCTCCTGCTGCAAGCCGAAGCGCTGAATCTGGGCAGCCAGCCCGCGCAATGCCGCCGGCGGCGTGCCGGCGTAGCACGCGGCAAGATCGTCGCGCCAGGCGTCAAGCCCGGCAAGGCGCGTGGCGCGCGGGCCGTCGCCATCGGCAATATCGTCCACCGCACGGCAAAAGCCATAGATCTCGAACATCGCCTCGCGTTGCGCGGCGGGCAGGATCTTGAGGGCGGTATGGAATGAGCTGCCGGACGATACGGCATGGCCCGCTTGCGGGACGGTTTGCACTGCGATTTCTGTTCCGGCCACGTAACTCCTCGTCACGCGTTGGACCGCCGTGCTGCTTTACTGCCTAGGCCTGGCTTGTCGCCACAGCCCGGCATGCAGCGCCAGGCGGCATGTTTGGGGTAGTGGGCGATTATACCAACTCCGGCCATGGGCACGGCCGCCAGCCGAAGAAGGAGGCTGGAGGGGGGTGCCGTGCAGTCCACCGCCAGCGCCGCCGTGCCTGGCGCTGGCCTGGAGCGCGCGGCACCGCCTTCAGATTGGCGGGGCGAGCGCCTATTTAACGCGCGGGCCGGCGCTGCGGCGCTCCATCACGAATTTGCCGCGCCTTGGGTCGTAGCACGCCATTTCGACATAATTAGCGTCGTTTAGCGGGTTGTTGCCGCATTCTCCGGCACCCGCGCCACTTGCCGCAGCCTGTGCGGCCAGGGCACGCTCGGCCTCGGCGGCGACGCGCATGCGGCGCAGGTCGGCCAGCACGGACGGCGAGATGCGATCGAGCAGACGGCTGGACCTTAGCTTGTTCATGGCGGCCTTCCTCGAAGGGATGGCGCCAGTGTAGGCCCGTGGTACGGCCGTTTAATGTGCCCTGGACCACGCACCGGCGTATTTTTTTGCGCCGTGGCTGGCGCGCGCGCCACTCCGGTGCCGACGGCCGGCAGGCAGGGGCGCGCTCAGAACCCCAGCGGATAGCCGTCCTTGCGATGGTCCGAAGCCGCCGCGTAGCCATCCTCCAGGCGCATCGCGATCTGCGCGCCGCCGAATTCGAGGTTGCCCCGGGGCGCCACGTCCACCTTGTGGCCGCGCGCGCGCAAGCCTTCCACCGTGGCGGCCGGGCAATTCCACTCCACCGCGATGGTGGCGTTGTCGTCCAGCACGCGCCAGCGAGGCGCATCGCACGCGGCCTGCGGATTCTGGCCGAAATCCGCGAGCCGGCTGGTCATTTGCAGGTGGCCTTGCGCCTGCATCGAGCCGCCCATCACGCCGAAGCTGGCCAGCGGCGCGCCCTTGCGCATCAGAAAGCCGGGGATGATGGTGTGGAACGGCCGCTTGCCAGGGCACACCTGGTTGGGGTGGCCCGGCTTGAGGTTGAAGCCCCAGCCACGGTTATGCAGCGCGATGCCGGTGCCGGGCACGACCACGCCGGAGCCGAAGCCTTTGAAGTTGGACTGGATGTACGACACCATCATGCCGTTGCGGTCCGCCGTGGTCAGGTACACGGTGCCGCCGCTGTGGGGCCTGCCCGGGCCGGCCGCCGCCGCGCGCTCCGGGTCGATGGCCTTGGCGCGGCTGGCCAGGTAGCCGCGATCGAGCAGGTGGGCGGCCTGCACCTCGGTCATTGCCGTATGGTCGCCCACGTACTCGTGCAGATCGGCAAACGCCAGCTTCATGGCTTCCACCTGCACATGGATAGCGGCGGCGGAGTCCACGCCCATCGCCGCKACATCGAAATGCTCCAGCATGCCCAGCGCCATCAGCGCGCCGATGCCCTGCCCGTTCGGGCCGATTTCGAACAACTCCAGGTCGCGATAGGACATGCTGATCGGCTGGACCCAGTCCGCGCGATGAGCGGCGAGGTCGGCCTCGCTGATCAGCCCGCCGGTGGCGCGCGCATGCGCGGCGATGCGGCCGGCCAGCTCACCGTGATAGAAGTCGTCGCCCTTGGTCTCGGCGATGCGCGCCAGCGTCTGTGCCTGGCCCGTGCAGATGAAGCGCTCGCCCGGCAGCGGCGCGCGCCCGTTCGGCGCGAAGGCGTCGGCAAAGCCCGGCTTGTCGATCAGCACGGGCACCTGCGCCTGCCACTGGCGGTGCACGGTGTGCGAGACCAGGAACCCGTTGCGCGCGTATTCCAGCGCGGGCTCGAAGAGCTCGGCAAACGGCAGGCTGCCGAATTTTTCCCACGTGGCGCGCCAGCCGGAAACGGCGCCCGGCACGGTCACGGTGTCCCAGCCGTTGAGCGGCATGCTGGCGTAGCGCGAGAAATACTCGGGCGTCCACGCCGCCGGCGCCCGTCCGCTGGCGTTCAGGCCGTGCAGTTCCTTGCCGTCCCAGATCAGCGCAAAGGCATCGCCGCCGATCCCGTTCATGCACGGCTCGACCACGGTCAGCGCGATCGCCGTGGCCAGCGCCGCGTCCACGGCATTGCCGCCACGGGCCAGCATGCGCAGGCCTGCCGCGGCCGCCAGCGGCTGCGAGGTGGCCACCACGTTGTCGGCCAGCACGGGCACGCGTTGCGAGGGATAAGGGAAATTCCAGAAATTGGTCATGGCTTTGCGAGACTCGGAGGGTTGGGGGAATCTGGCCAGCGGCTTGCACGGCAGCGCCGGCCAGATGCGTTTGTGTTTTGTTCTTGCGCGGCGGCTACTCGATCTTGACGTTGGCCGCGCGCGCCACCTTCTCCCATGCGCGCATCTCGTCGCCGATCATGCGGCCGAACGGCTCGGGCGCGGTGTACTTGATCTGCACGCCCTGCGCTTCCATGGCCGTGGCCAGCTCCGGCGAGGCCAGCACCTCCTTCATCGCGGCGGAAAGCTGCTTGAGCACCTGGGGCGGCGTGCCCTTGGGCGCAACCAGGCCGAACAGGTTGTCGGCACGGAAGTCCCGGATGCCGGCCTCGGTCACCGTTTGGGCATCGGGCAAGGAACCCAGGCGGTGATCGGACGCCACCGCCAGCAACCGTAGCTTGCCGGATTTCACGTGCGGCAGGGCCGAGGGAATGCTGTCGAACATCATGCTCGCCCGGCCCGCCATCAGGTCCGGCAGCGCGAAAGGCCTGCCCTTGTACGGCACGTGCAYCACGTCCACCCCCGTTCGCAGCTTGAACAGCTCCGACTCCAGGTGCGACAACGTGCCGGAGCCTTGCGAGGCGAAGTTGTACTTGCCGGGAGACGCCTTGAGCAGGCCGACCAGCTCAGGCACCGAATGCACCGGCAACGAGGACGGCACCACCAGGATATGCGGCACGGTGCCGATGCCGGCAATGGGCACGAAATCGCGGGCGAGGCTGGCAGGCTGGTTGCTATACGTTGCAGCCGCAATGGCGGCATTGCTGACAGCGGCCAGGTAAAGCGTATAGCCATCAGGCGCGGCCTTGGCCGCGAAGCTCATGCCGATGGCCCCGCCGGCGCCGGGGCGGTTGTCCACCACCACCGGTTGCTTGAGCACGGTGGACAGGCGCTGGCCCACCGCGCGCGCCAGCACATCGGTGGCGCCGGACGGCGGGAAGGACAGCACCAGCTGGACCGCGTGGTCCGGGTAATCCGCTGCGGCGGCTGGCGTGGTGGTGGCAGCGGCGCCCGCGGCCAGCGCCAGCAGCAGGCCAGCTTGTGCCCGCTTGCCCCCACGGAAGAGACGGGCTGGCCCCTGCAACGGGCGGGTACGGTAAAGCGACGGGATAAACATGATCAGGGTTGCTCCGGATAGCGTCGAAGACGTTAACTGCCGAGGTAGAGTCGGAACGTTCCGGGGCCCAGCCGCTTTGGCTGCCGGCTTGTTTGCGCGCCCCTGTCATGCTGGATCTGGCTTCGCCTTGGGGCGATATTGACTGACGGGAAGCGCAGATTTTAGGCGCGCCMGGCGGCCACCGGGATGCGGATCGGCCATAGAGCTATGCGAAAATGGAATACGCATTGCGGCCACGGCCTGGCGCCCTTGCCAGGCCAAGCTGGCGGCAAGCTTTCCCTCACCGTTCCGACGCTTCCGAAGGCACATCCCATGCAGCTGAAATGGATCGACGACCTGCTGGTCCTGGAGAAGACGCGCAGCTTCTCGCGCGCCGCCGAGTTGCGGCATATCACGCAGTCGGCGTTGTCGCGGCGCATCCGTTCGCTGGAAGACTGGGCGGGCGCGGTGCTGGTCGACCGCAACACCTTCCCCATGGACCTGACCCCGGCCGGCAAGACCTTCTGCACCAGCGGGCGCGAGGCACTCACGCTGCTGATGGAGGCACGTGCCACGCTGCGCCAGGAAAGCCGCATGCCGGGCAAGGCCATCCAGATCGCCGCCGGGCATACCTTGTCGCTGACCTTCCTGGCGGGCTGGCTCAAGGCATGCCAGAAGCGCTACGGCCAGTTCAATGCCCGGGTCGTGGCCGCCAACGTGCTCGAAGCCGTGGTGGCGCTGTCGGAGGGCAACTGCGACCTGATGCTGGGCTACAACCATGCGCGGGTGCCGGTCTCGCTGGATCCGGACAAATTCCGCAGCCTCACGGTGGGGCACGACGTGCTGATGCCGCTGTGCGCGCCCAATGCGCGCGGCGCCCCGCTGTTCCCGCTAGGCAGTAGCGGCGCCAAACCGATTCCCCACCTGGCCTACACGGCCAGCACCACGCTTGGCCGCATCGTCGAGGTGATTCTCGAAGACGCGCCGCCACGCCGCGCGCTGGAGCGTTGCTATGAGGCCGACATGGCAATCCTGCTGATGAAGATGGCCAGCGAGGGCCACGGCGTGGCCTGGCTGCCGCGCACCACCGCGGCCGATGCGCTCGCGGCGGGCACGCTGGTGCCGGCGGGAGACGCCGCGTGGTGCTCGGCATTCGATATCTGCGCGTATCGCGCCACCCATGCCAGCAACCCTACCCTGCTGGCGCTCTGGGAGGTGCTGGAGCGGCAGGCGCAATAGCGCGCATCGCCGCACCGCTCGCTGCGCCGCGTCACCTATGCTGTAAAGGCTTGAAAACCGCTGCGGGAGCACTGACACCATGGGCCTTCTTGGCATCCTGCTGGCCCTTGGCCTGCTGATCTGGCTGGCCTACCGGGGCTGGAGCATCCTGGTGCTGGCGCCGGCGGCGTCGCTGCTGGCCGCGGCCACGGCCGGCGAGCCCCTGCTGGCGCACTGGACCCAGACCTTCATGGGCAGCGCCGCGGGCTTCCTTGCCCAGTTCTTCCCGTTGTTCCTGCTCGGCGCGCTGTTCGGCAAACTGATGGATGACAGCGGCTGCGTCAACGCCATCGCCGCATGGATGACGMTCAAGCTCGGCCCCCCGCGCGCCATCCTGGCGGTGGTGCTGGCCGGCGCGTTGGTCACCTACGGCGGTGTCAGCCTGTTCGTGGCCTTCTTCGTGCTGGCGCCGATGGCACAAGCGCTGTTCGCCGCCGCGCAGATCCCGCGCCGGCTGATGCCGGCGGCGATCGCGCTGGGCACCTCCACCTTCACCATGTCCGCCCTACCCGGCACCCCAGCCATCCAGAACGCGATCCCGATGCCGTTCTTCGGCACCACGCCGTTTGCCGCGCCGGGCCTGGGCGTGCTGGCGTCCGCCATCATGCTGGCCATCGGGCTGTGGTGGCTCGCGCGCGTGGAGCGCGCCGCGCGCCGCGCAGGCGAAGGCTTTGGCGACGAGGCGCTGGAATCCGCCGACCGCGCCGCCGGCGATGAACTGGTGCGCGAGCGCGCCACGGTGGCCAACGCGTTCGATCCCGCCGAAGCGCGCCACGGCGCGCGCAGCGCCGAATGGCCGGCAGCGTGGAGCGCGTTCCTGCCCTTGGTGATGGTGGTGGCCGTGAACCTGGCGATGAGCTTGCTGGTGTTGCCCCGCTGGAACGCGAGCTACCTGGCCAACGAGCGCTGGGGCGGCACCAGCCTGGCGGCGCTGGGGGGCGTATGGTCGGTGCTGGTGGCGCTGGCAGCGGCCATCCTCTGCCTGCTGGCATTGCACCGCAAGCGCCTGGGCAAGCTGCGCGAGAGCATGGACGCGGGCGCCAATGCCGCCGTGCTGCCGGCAATCAGCGTGGCCAGCCTGGTGGGCTTTGGCTCGGTGGTGGCTGCCCTGCCTGCCTTTGCACTGGTGCGCGAATGGGTGTTGTCGATCGAGGGCGGTCCGCTGGTATCGCTGGCGGTGGCCACCAATGTGCTCGCCGCGCTGACCGGCTCGGCTTCGGGCGGGCTGACCATCGCCCTGCAGGCGCTGGGCGGCACTTACCTGCAGCTATCGGAGGTAACAGGCATCGACCCGGCCCTGATGCACAGGGTCGCCGTGATTGGCGCTGGCACACTGGACAGCCTKCCGCACAACGGCGCGGTGGTGACGCTGCTGGCGGTTTGCGGCACCACGCATCGCGAAAGCTATCGCGATATCGTGGTGGTTGGCATCATCGGCCCGATCGCGGCGCTGGCGGCGGTCATCGCGCTCGGCGGCGCCTTCGGCTCGTTCTAGGCAGGTTCCGGGCGCGCGCCTTGCCTCAGGCGGCTCAGGTGGCTCAGGTGCCGGAAGCGACAGTCCGTGACGCAAAGACGACAAAACCAGGTTTTGGGTAAATCGATACATGCACTTGGGAAAATTCGTATCATTGATACGACATTCTGACTTGCGGAACAATCAGTTGCATACTCGAAGCGTCGCTTAATGCGCGCGTCATGCAAATCGGCTAGAGCGGAGAGAAGAAAGCGTCACTGCGGCGAAGGGCAATGGCCGTTGCGGCAAGCACTATAGTGAAGACTGTTTCCGCCCCGCCAGAAGGATGCCGCATGAACGCCAGCCACTATCGCGCCACCGCCCTGAAGATCCTGATCGCCGCGCTGCTACCGGTGGCAGCCGCGCATGCGCAGCTCGGGGACCTGCTCAAAGGCGCCACGCAGGGCGGCACCGAGAGTTCGTCCGGTGGCCTGAGCGGCCTGGGCAGCGGCCTGGGCGGAATGAGTGGAATGCCCTCGCTGCAATCGCTGAGTTCGGGCAGTACCGGCAATGTCGCCGGGATCCTGGAGTTCTGCGTGAAGAACAACTACCTTGGCGGTGCCAGCGGCGCCGCCTCGGTCAAAGACAAGCTGCTGGGCAAGGTCGGCGGTAACGCGCCCACGTCGGACGCCGGCTATACCAGCGGCGCCAAGGGCATCCTGAGCAGCAGCGATGGCAAGCAGTTCGACCTGAGCGGCGGCGGCCTCAAGGAGCAGGTCACCAAGCAGGTCTGCGACAAGATCCTCGCGCAGGGCAAATCGCTGCTGTAGGGCCAGGCGCGCCGAGCGCCCGGTCAGCGCTCAACGCTCAGGCGGGCAACAGGMGAAAGGCCGACACGGCATGGTGCAGCGCGCCGGCCTGGTCTTCCAGCGACGTGGCGGCCGCGCTCGCCTGCTCCACCAGCGCCGCGTTCTGCTGCGTCATCTGGTCCATCTGCGCGACCGCGCGATTGACCTCCTCGATGCCGGTGCGCTGCTCCGCGGTGGCCGAGGCGATGCCGTCCATGATCGACGTCACGCGGCCGACCGCGTTGACGATCTCGGCCATGGTCTGCCCGGCCTGTTCCACCAGTGCCGAGCCGCTGTCGACCTGGCCCACCGACTCGACGATCAGCGTCTTGATTTCCTTGGCCGCGCCCGCGCTGCGCTGCGCCAGGTTGCGCACCTCGCCAGCCACCACCGCAAACCCGCGTCCTTGCTCGCCGGCGCGCGCGGCTTCCACCGCGGCGTTAAGCGCCAGGATATTGGTCTGGAACGCAATGCCGTCGATCACGCCGATGATGTCGTTGATCTTGCGCGAGCTGGCGGTGATGCCGCGCATCTTGTCCACCACCTGGCTGACCACGCTGCCGCCCTGCTGCGCGATCTGCGAGGCGTCGGACACATACTGGCTGGCCTCCTTGGCGTTGTCGGCATTCTGGCGCACCGTCGCGGTGATCTGCTCCATGCTGGCGGCAGTCTGCTGCAGCGAGGCCGCCTGCTGCTCGGTGCGGCTCGACAGGTCGCTATTGCCCGAAGCGATCTCCTGGGCCGCCGAGGTGATGGAATCGGCCGATTGCTGGATGCCCGCCACCGTGCCGGCGAGCTGGTCGCGCATATGGCCAATGGCGTACATCAGGCTGGAGCGGTCGTCCGGGTGAGTTTCGACGCGCGCCGTGAGGTCGCCGCTGGCCATGCGCAAGGCAAGGGCCGCGGCGGTAGCGGGCTCGCCGCCCACCGAGCTCTGGATGCTGCGGATCAGCAGCGTAGCCACCGCGGAAATCACAATGCCCAGCAGCACCAGCAGCCCCAGCGATTGATAGAGCGAGGCGCGGAACTGCGCTTGCACGTCATCCATATACGTGCCGGCGACCAGATCCCAGCCCCACGGCTTGAAGCGCGCCACGTAGCCGATCTTGGGGCTGGGCTGGTCGCTGCCCGGCTTGGGCCACCAGTAGTCCAGGTGGCCCGCGCCGTCGGCCGACGCGCCGCGGGCCGCGATATCGGCGTACAAGGCGTTGCCCTTGGCGTCCTTGAAGTCGCTCATGTTCTTGCCGTTGAGCTTGGCGTTGATGGGATGCATCAACAGCACGGAATCCGCGCCGACGATGGTGATGTAGCCATCCTTGCCATAACGCTGTGCGGCGACGCGGGCCGTGGCCTGGGCCTTGGCATCGGCCTCGGACATCTTGCCCTGGCGCGCTTGCTCGGCATAGTCGCGCACCAGCGAGAGCGACATGTCGACGATATTAGCCAGCTCGCTGCGGCGATCGGCCATTTGCAGCTGGCGGGTCTGGAAGGCATGCATCACGGTCAGCAACAGCAGGCCGAGCCAGGCCAGCACAAGGGGAATCCACAGCTTTTTTCGCAGGGTCAGACGATTCATGGCACTCGCTTCTCGGGGCAATCGCCAGTCATGCAGGAGGCATGCGGCATCTCCGGATATCGGAGCCGGGCTCGCCTTCTTTAGCGAAAGGCGCGGCAGGACGGCACGAAAGGCCTCGAAGCGCAGAAAATGCCGCATGAAGCACCAAAATGGCGACAGGTTGCGCCAGGCTGAAACGCCAGCGCACTCGCACGGTGCAAAGAAAACGCCTGCCATCCGCCCCCGAAAGCAGCGCAAATACGGCTACAATGCGCCTCGCATTCCACCCAGCAATTGCAATTGACTTGCAATTGCCTTGCAAGTGGACTGCCAAGGGTTCGAAGGTGCCTCCGGCGCGCAGCGCGCGGCGGGGGTTAAACGGGAAACAGGTGCGCCGCCGGCCATGCCGCGGCTAATCCTGTGCTGCCCCCGCAACGGTCAGCAGGTACAAAGGTGTCACGCCGCGCCAACAGGCCGCGGCAGCCACTGCGCATCATCGCGCGGGAAGGCGGCACCCCGGACGCGCCCCAGCGGCAGGCGTCCCCCTGCAAGCCCGGATACCGGCCTTCGACCSATCACCGGGGCTGCGGACGGGCGGCCAGGCGTGAGACGGCTGGCCACGCGTCTGGCAGTCACTGCGCGCTCGTCCGCGGCTGGTTCGTTTATTGCCGCCGGGCGGGGTCGCCCGCGGCCAATGATGGAAAGTTCATGTCCGCGCGCCCTCGCATTGCCCGTACCGCCTCGCCGGCGGCCGTCACGCCACGCAAATGTCGTCATGCGCCCAAGCCGCGCCAGCTCGCGCATCGTTGCGCGCTCGCGCTATCGCTGGGGGCCTTCGCCGGCCTCGGCGCCGATGCCGCCTGGGCGGCGGACGATGCGCAACCTTCGGAGCGAGCGCAATCGCAGCCGTCGCGCGGCAGCACGATGCTACCGGCGGTGGTAGTCAGCAGCGCCTCGCAGCCGCCCGGGCTCGCGCTGTCCGAGCCCACCAGCACCGGCAGCCGCCTTGGCCTGACCCCGCTGGAAACGCCCGCTAGCGTGGAAGTCCTGTCCGGCGACACCATTCGCGAACGCGGCGATTTGTCGCTGCGCGAGGCCGTGACCCGCGCCACCGGCATCACGTCCAATGGCGCGCCCGGCAACGGCGGCACGGCGCTCGCGGCACGCGGCTTCGCAGGCCAAGGCTCGGTGATGCAGTTGTACGATGGCACGCGCCTCTACGTGGCCTCCGGCACCGTCACCTTCCCCTTCGATACCTGGTCCGTGGACCGCATCGAAGTGCTGCGCGGCGCGGCCTCGGTCATGGTTGGCGAAGGCGCGATCGGCGGCGTGGTCAACGTGATCCCCAAGAAGCCGATACGCGCGCCGATCGCCAACGAGCTGCAGCTCACCGGCGGCACGCAAAGAACAGCACGCGCGGCGTTCGACAGCGGCGGCGCAGTCAACGAGACGCTCTCCTACCGCTTCAACGCCAGCTATAACCGCTCCGGCGGCTGGGTGGACCGGGGCGACTCGCGCAGCCTGGCGGTGTCGGCCGCGGTGCGGCTAGACGTATCGCCCGAGTTCAACCTGACGCTGTCCTATGACGATGCCGACCAGCACCCGATGCAATACCTGGGCACGCCGCTGGCGGGCGGCGGCCTGGACACCTCGCTGCGCAAGAAGAACTACAACGTTGGCGATGCCGACATCACCTACCGCGACCGCTGGACCCGGCTCGCGGCGCAGTGGCAGCCCAACGAGCGGGTCACGGTGCGCAACCAGTTCTACTACCTCACCAGCCAGCGCCACTGGCGCGACGCCGAGTCCTATACCTTCCTGCCCGCGACGGGCCAGGTGCGCCGCACCGACTACCTGGAGATCCTGCACGACCAGGAACAGGTGGGCAACCGCGCCGACCTGAAGATCGATGGCCAGTTGTTCGGCATGGCCAATACCGCCATGGTGGGGTTCGACGTTAACCGCATCAACTACACCAATAGCAGCAACTCGCCCTATGGCGGCGCATCCACGGTCAATGCCTACCAGTTCGACCCGGGCCAGTTCTTCAGCCCGCCAGGCGTTGTCACGTCGCCGCGCTTTCGCACCCACACCACGCAAGCCGCGCTGTTTGGCGAGGACCGCCTCAAGCTGACCCGGGAATGGTCGGTGATTGGCGGCGTGCGGCTGGACCATGCCCAGCTGGAACGCGGCAACCTGCTCACGGGCGACGACTGGACCCGCAGCTTCAACAACGTCACGTGGCGCGCGGGCACCGTCTACGCATTCACGCCAGCCCTGTCGGTGTATGCGCAGTACGCCACCGCCACCGATCCGCTGAACGCACTGATCTCCACCTCGGACGCACAGAAGGATTTCAAGCTGGCCGCCGGGCGGCAGATCGAAGCCGGGGTCAAGCAATCGTTCTGGAACCAGCGCGGCGAGTGGACTTTTGCCGCCTACCAGATCGTCAAGAAGAACCTGCTGACACGCGACGCCAACAACCCGGCGTTGGCGGTGCAGGTGGGCGAGCAATCCTCGCGCGGGCTGGAGGCCTCGGTCAGCGTGGAACTCATGCGCGGGTTGCGGTTGGAAGCCAACGGCACCGTGCTGCGCGCCCGCTACGACAACTTCGCGGAAAGCGTGAACGGCGCGCTGGTCTCGCGCAATGGCAATGTGCCCACCAGCGTTGCGCAGCAGGCGGCCAACCTGTGGCTGACGTGGGCCTTCGCACCGCAGTGGCAGGTAGGCAGCGGCCTGCGCTACGTGGGCAAGCGCTACACCAACAACGCCAATACCACCACCATGCCGTCGTACACGGCGGTGGATGCCTCGCTGCAATGGCGCGTATCGCGCAAGACGGCGCTGACGCTGCGCGTGTACAACCTGTTCAACCGCGACTACGCCGAATCCTCCGGCAACAGCGGCAGCCAGTGGCTGCTGGGCCGGCCGCGCGCGGCCGAGCTGTCGGCCAACTTCTACTTCTAGGCCCGGCATGGCAAGCACACCCCTGTCCTGGCGTGAAGCGTGCTGGCGCTTCACGCGCCGCTGGCTCTACCTGGTGCACCGCTGGGCCGGGATCGCGGGCTGCCTGCTGATCGCCATGTGGTTTCTCTCGGGATTGGTCATGATGTACGTGGCCTTTCCCGCGCTAACCGACGCCGAGCGCCACGCGGGGCTCCCGCCGCTGGACCTGCCCGGGGTAAGGATCACGCCGGATGCCGCGATGGCCAGCGCGGGCCTCACCCGCTTTCCGCGCAGCCTGCGCCTGGAGATGATGGGCGCGCACCCGGTCTACCGGATGATCGACTGGAACGGCAAGCCTTACACCGTCTCCGCCCGCGACGCGGCGCGCATCGAGCAGGTGGATGCCGTCGCCGCGCAAGCTATCGCCCGCCGTTTCTCCGGTGCGGCGGGCGCGCGCTGGGTGGAAACCGCGGAGCGCGACCAGTGGACCGTGCCCAACGGGCTCAATCCCTGGCGGCCGCTGCATCGCATTGCGCTGGACGATGCGGCCGGCTCCGAGCTGTACGTGTCTGCCAGGACCGGCGAGGTGATGCGCGACACGAGCCGCGCCGAACGGTTCTGGAACTGGCTCGGCTCGGTGCCGCACTGGCTGTACTTCACGCCGGTGCGGGCCGACCCGCCGCTATGGCGGCAGGTCGTGCTGTGGACCTCCGGCGTGTGCATTGCCGTGGCCGTCAGCGGCGTCTGGATAGGCTGGCTGCGGCTGCGCGTGCGCCGCCGGTTTGCGCATGGCAGCGCCCGCGGCACCTCGCCCTATCACGGCTGGATGGCCTGGCACCATATCGCCGGGCTGGCCGCATCGCTGTTCCTGCTGGCGTGGCTGGCCAGCGGCTGGCTGTCGGTCAACCCCAACCAGTGGTTTGCGGGGCGGGCGTTTGCGCAGCCAGCGCTGGAACGCTACGCCGGGGCAACCCTGCCGCACTTCCCCGCCGGCGATGGCGCGACGCTGGCGGGTCTGCTGTCCAACACCGCCGTGCCCCCAAGGGAAATCAAGCTGGCCTGGCAGGCCGGCGTGCCGGTCATGCTGGTGGCGACCGCGGCCACGACGCAAGCCTATCGCGCCGACACCGGCGCGCCGCTGGCGCTCACGGCCGCGGCACTGGCCCAGGCAGCCGCGCGGCTGATGCCGGACGCCACCGTCGCCGGCCACGACCTGCTGCACGAGGATGACGCCTACTGGTACAGCCACCACCAGCCGCGCAAGCTGCCGGTGCTGCGCGTGCGCTTTGACGACGATGGCGCGACGTGGGCGTACATCGACCCGGACACCGGCAACCTGCTGGGCCGCAGCGACCGCAGCCGCCGCGCCTACCGATGGCTGTTCCATGCCGCGCACAGCTGGGACTTTGGCTGGCTAGTGCGCCATCGCCCAGCCTGGGACGCAACGGTCTGGTTGCTTTCGGTTGCCGGGCTGGTAGTCTGCGTCAGTGGCGTGGTGATTGGCTGGCGCAGGTTGTTTCGCGGGCGCCGCCGGCGGGCATGAGTCCCGGCCTGGCGTCCATCCACTCAGAATCCCCGATCTTTCACGGACCGCTCATGTTCCGCTTTCTAGCCAGCATCTTCAACGACCAAGACGCCGACGTGCGCCGCAAGGTCATTGCGCTCTATGTCTTCCTGATCGCCGCCAACGTGGGGGCATGGCTGTGGGCACTGGCAGCGTTCCGCGACCACCCCATGCTGCTGGCGTCCGCCGTGCTGGCCTACACGCTCGGTCTGCGCCACGCCGTTGACGCCGACCATATCGCCGCCATCGACAACGTCACGCGCAAGCTGATGCAGGAAGGCAAGCGTCCGGTGACGGTCGGCTTCTTCTTCTCGCTCGGCCACTCCACCGTGGTCACGCTGATGTCGATCGGCATCGCGGTTGCCGCCGCCGCGCTGCAAACACGCTTCGCCGACATGAAAGCCGTGGGCGGCATGATTGGCACCAGCGTCTCCGCGCTGTTCCTGTTCCTGCTGGCCTTCTTCAACCTGCTGATCCTGATCTCCGTGTGGCGTGCCTTCCGCGCGGTCAAGCGCGGCGAAGCGCTCAAGGAGCAGGACCTGGACCTGCTGCTGAACAACCGCGGCGTGCTCTCGCGGCTGTTCCGCCCGCTGTTCCGGCTGGCCAGCCGCAGTTGGCATCTGTTCCCGATGGGGCTGCTGTTTGGCCTCGGCTTCGACACCGCGACCGAGGTCGCGCTGTTCGGCCTGTCCGCCGCTGAAGCCGCCAAGGGCGTACCCTTCTGGACCATCATGGTGTTCCCCGCGCTGTTCACCGCCGGCATGTCGCTGGTGGACACCACCGACGGCATCCTGATGCTGGGCGCCTACGGCTGGGCCTTCACCAAGCCGATCCGCAAGCTCTACTACAACATGACCATCACGCTGGTCTCGGTGGTGGTCGCGGTCGTCATCGGCGGCATCGAAGCACTCGGGCTGATCGCCGACAAGCTCGGGCTCGAAGGCGGGCTGTGGGACGTGATCGGCGCGCTAAACGCGCATTTCGGCATGCTCGGCTATGTGATCATCGGCGTGTTCGTGCTGAGCTGGCTGATCTCGATGGTGGTGTACCGGGTGCGGCGTTATGACKAGATCGAGGTGAGGATGGGGTGAAGGTATGGTGGGACGGATAACCGCTTGGCGCTAATCTCGATCAGACAGCTACCGCTTCAGCAAAGGCGTGACGACCTGCTCCAGCCGCTCGGCTGTCCAGGCCGGGCTGGCATCATCCCAGCCGTTATCGGCGAGGATCCCCGCGCGGTCGATGGTGAAGTTCACTGGAAGGCGCCAGACCCGGCCGTAGCCACCCGCGTAGGCACTACCCAGCAGCCCTACCGGAAAGGCGAGGCTGGCAGCCATCTTGCGCACATCGGCGAGCGAGTCCGGCGTGTCCAGGCTGAAGCCGAGCACGGTCAGCCCTTCGCGGGCGTGCGCCGCCGCATAGGCCGACAAGACAGGAAGCTCTGTGTGGCACGGGCCGCACCACGTCGCCCAGAACGTGAGTACGACTACCTGGCCATGCAGGTCCCGCGTATCGATGGTACGCCCGTCGAGCGTGCGCAGCGCCAGCGGTGGCGCAGGCCGCCCCACCGCCAGGCTCTCCGCGCTCGCCGATGCGTGCCAGCCAGCAAGCGATGGTCCGCAGGCAAGAGCGGCGGCCTTCCGGATCCAGTCGCGACGAGACGAGAGATCAGAACGCATAGGACACCCCCAAGTTGCCAGTCCAGCGAGGGAAGAGCTGATATCCCTGAAGATTGCTATAGATTGCCTTCTGCACAAAGGCGTACACGCGCACGTGCTCGCTCACCGCGACGGTGACCCCGGGGCTCAGGTAGAGCACGCTACCTCCAGTACTGATGGTATCGGCGAGTGCACCCTGGTCTGCGCTCTTGCGAGTGAAATTGAACTGTAGTTGGGGCACCACCTTTGGGTTGGCTACGTAGCGCAGGCCGGTGCTCACGGTCAGGAGATTGCCGGGACGATAGTCCGCATTGAAGTCGTGCAGGCGTTGCATCACCGCCGCCTGGAATTGGCCGTTGATGAACGCATCGAAATTCTGGCTGACCGGCTGGTAATAGTACGCGCCAAGAATCAGGTCGGTGCTGCCGGTACCGGGCTGCAGGCTGGCGTCGAGCGCCTGGCCAGCAGCCGCATTCGGGCCTGACGAGAAGAACACCGGGCGGCGGCCCACGGTGGCGCCGGTGGCGACATTCTGGCCTCCGTAGGCGCCCGTGGGCAGCTTCACGCCAAGTTGCACACCCAGGTTTCGGGTGGGCAGGAATCCCTGGTAGGTGCCAATGAGCTTGATATCGCCCAGGCCACTGGCGGTCACACCACTCACGTTGTCCGGCGTGAGCTGGTCGGAAGTCGCATTGCCGTACGTGGTGTGACTGCGGTCAATGATGGGAACAATAGTGCTAAAGCTCCAACTACTATTCGGGCTGTAGCTCAGTCCCAGGTTGTAGTAACGGTTGATTGTCTGCTTCTCCACCTCCTGGCCGCCGCCAGCGTCGTTGATTGCGGCAGCCTGCGTGGCGGGGACGGATCCTGTCCCATGGCGCAGTTGGTTCTGGTTGATGAAGCTGTAGTCGAAGCTGATGCGCCAGCCCGGCATTGTGGAGTAGCCCATGGCGGCATCGGCGCTGAGTGAGCAGCCGCAGGTGGCACAGGCGAACGCAAACGAGGGAAGCAGCAAGGCGGCACCCGCGGTGCCGGCGCGAAGGATCGGATTCATGGTGTTCAGGGCGATACGGGGGCGGACCGGTAGTCCGCCCGTGGCATGGGCGCGCGCCCGTACAGCGCGCGGGCGATCAGGCGAAGCCGATCATGCCAAGGGCGGCGCTCGGGCCGTCGCGCGAAGAATGCCCGGAGGCCGATAGGCATCCGGCTGTAACACCGGCCGCACAAGGCCAAGTT